>JAJQIL010000104.1 GCA_021199235.1 Lachnospiraceae bacterium
GGGGCTTATGTTAAAAATTTTTCAGGACATTTTCAAAAACGCTTGACATAAAAAAGTACAGATTTCTCAAAAATCCAGTAAACACAAGGGCTGCAAGTAACACCATCAGAAATTTACCCCGATTTATACCCCGCCCAGACAAATTACAGCCCCGGATTTTACTCCGAGGCTGTCATGATCCGCTATGGAATTACCTTTGTGCTGCTATCTTCTTCAACTGTTCATGTCTGGAGTCATTGCTTGCTTTCCTGCATTCCGCATAAATATTCATCGTGGTGGAAATGTCCGTGTGCCCCATGACTGATTGAATATATTTCAGAGAGTCCGCCCCTCCGTCAGTATGTTCGCATAACCAGCAACAGAACGTGTGTCGGAAGATGTGGCAGGTGATATCGGGCGATGCATCCTGCTCCTGTTCTCTCAATGACTTCCCCGACTTGCGTCCATCCGGTGTCTTATCCTCCGGGCGGAGTGTCCAGGAATACACATCATGCTGGCCTCCCTGGTTATCCGTATACCTGTATCTGTACCGGCCGTCGGACATCTGTCGTTCGCCCTTGTTAAGCAGTATGCCATTACTGTCTTTTCTTTTATCTGCCATAATAAACCTCTTTTCTCTTGAAAAAGCGGCTTTAAGGCACAAGCCCGAATAAATCTACCTTAAAGCCGCCAGAATCGTTTTTTGAGTGCTTTCACAACACGTCAGCAATGGTTTCAAATCATTCCTTGCTCTTTGCTAAACGTTTTCCGATCTCCCGCCGCTGTTCATCCGTAAGCTGCAGCTCCCGCGGAGGCGTTATCTTTACCCATGTGACGGGAATCTGTGCGCACAGGCTGCCGTCGTCATTCCTTGCCATAATCCTGCATTCATCCGGGCGGCTCTTTGCCAGCTGCTCCACGCGGCTTTTATAACGTCCCTGTGAGAATGTCACCGTCGCACGGTCACTGTCTTTGATAAAATCTATTACATTCTCTTCATTCCCGAACGAATCCGGTGCGGTAATATCCTGCATGGTTACTTCCAGCGCGTCCGCGATCCTTTCCATCGCATCATAAGATGCAAAGCCATTGTTTAATATCCACCGCATAGAGGCCGGGTAAAGCCCGGTGCGTCGCGCAACATCAGATTCAGTAATGGCCTTTTCTGCCATGATCTGCGTAACCTTTTTGTTATTCAATCTCATAAAATCCTGCTCCTCTCCTGCTTATCTAATGCCTGACCGGTAAATCCATCCAGGCATCAGCACTGCCCGACGATGTGTAGCTGTCCGCCCCGGCTCCTTAGCCGCCAATCCGGGCAGGGGCTTCCCGCCCCCGGTATGCCCTTATGCTGCCGATTCAGCGCCATGAGATACGGCCTGCAGCTCACCGCAAAGCCCGGACAGATGGCTGTGCAAAGCATACAGCGCGTTGCCTAACTGCTCCTCCGGTACGTTACCGGAACCCGCCGCTACGGACAGGCACAAGCAAAGATCCGCCGCGCACTCGAAGTCGTACTCCATAGCGCTGAAATCTGCCGTAATGGCATTTACTGTATTCTTCGAATTTGTTTTACCGGTCATGATATTAGGTGCTCCTTTCAATTTTGACAGAGGGGAGCAGGCGTGTTATACTTCCCGCATACCCCTCAATTTCCTATGCTTGTTGTCGGGTTGCCCGCCCCTGTCAGAGTTGCCGCTCTGGCAAGGGCTTTTTCTTACTGTCTCGGGATCCGTTTCTGCTGCTCTGTGGAGCAGTCCTTCATCAGCTGCACTCCGTCCGCAAAGCCTGCGTGGTATGCATCCCTCTGAATCTCACTGATGTAATCAAACAGCCTCTTGTCATCCTCCTCTGAAATACTTTCCAGAAATGGAGTGACTGCTTTCAGCTTTTCCGTTGGCTTGTATACCCTCTCAAGCCATACTGAATAGTGCAGGTCGATCATGTTATTCTGTTCATCCATAAGCTGTATCCTCCGTTTTCTCCCCCCCGTCGCGCCGTTAGGGCCAGCGGATTTATTGTTATGCGATTGCCTGAACCTGTGAGGCTCCGAAGAATGACGCCTTATATGCTGCCCCGTCTCCCTTGCTTCCCCAGATCAACACCGTCTGGAATAATGCCTTGCTTCCGTGAATGACTTCATACCCGGCTTTCTTCCATGCCGCCCACGTATTGACTTCTTCCTGAATGCCAGCCGCCGCTTTCGCGTTCTCGATACGCTCCTCATTGACTGATTCAGCTTTTGCGGATAACCATGCTCTGTGCAGCGCCTCACCGAATGTGATCCTGCCGTCCTTGCGGAAGTTCTTCCATGCTGCTTTCATGCTCCTCGAAAGATTGTACTTCATTGCTGTGCCCTCCTCTTTTGAATTTTGAACAGCCCCGGCAGGCTTTGCACTTAGAGGAATCTCTGTCCATTGCGGCGCATCCTGTCCGACTTGTGAACCGCTCTTTGTTATCCGGTTCGGCTGTTCTGTTCTCTTGATGATTGTATTATATACTATACGTACGTATTTATCAATATACATATTTCACAAAATATACGTACGTATTTTGTGTATTTTTATTATGTACGTAAATTTAAAAGTATGATACAATCCCTTTGAAAGGAGGTTTTCGAAAATGCCATACGATGAAAAACAAAAGAATTATAGTCTACAATACGCCAAGAAAAATTTAAAACGGGTTCCCCTCGATATTCAGAAAGAAAAATACGAGGAGATAAAAGCTGCAGCCTCTTCCGTTGGTGAGTCTGTCAACGGGTATATCAAAACAGCCATAGACCAACGAATTGAACGTGATTCTCAACCCGCATAACCGCAGAAAGAAGGTGTAACTATGAGCAACAGAGACTATGCAAAATCCCTTATTGACCAAATCCCAGAAACCAGACTGATCTACGTTGTCTCCTACCTGCAAGGTGCTGCCATTCCGGATGAGGCACCGAACGCTGAAACTCTGGAGGCTATTGCAGAAGTCGATGATATGATTCACACGGGAGCAGGCGAACACTTCTCCGGAAGCACAGAAGATTTCCTTGCCTCACTACTGGAGGATTGAGCCATGCTGAATTTAAACGCATTGTCACTTTTCATGAATTGTACATAGATGGAAAGATCAAACTTAAAATGTATAAGCGCTTGCTTTGGACCGCACTGGACGAATTAAGTAAAGACCCACTTCCGCCTTCAATTTTGGATATCGCAAAAAATGATTGCACTAATAAGAAATATCTGGCATAATAAGAAATGGCAAGCCGTGGTTTAGGTGGATGACGCCGTATTTGCGGAGACTCCGGTTCAAATCCGGACGCTTGCCACTATAGTGGTGGTTGATTAGTTTAAGAGTGAGAACGCCGGAGTTGATAGATTCCGGAAGTCCCGGTTGAAATCCGGGTAGCCGCTCCACAGCAGGTGATAGCTCAGGACCAGGCGAGCAGTTGATGTATGGGGGAACTCCACTGACAAGACCCCGGTGCAAATCCGGGTGCCTGCTTTAAGCCGACCGTTACGGCAAGAATATAACGGACGTGTAAAGAATTACAGCCCCGTGCTCGACCAATAGCACAGGGCTGTATTCTTGTATTGCCTCATCTGAAATCCGCCATCATTATAACCGCCGCGGCTGCTCATGTCAACAGAATGGACAGCTACACGTCGTTCGGTAAGCTTTGTATGCGCAGGCGAGCAGGAGGCAAAAGTTGCCTCCTGTTCGATCTTTGATATTGTGCTTATTTCCATACGGAAAAGAATACATGTGCACCTATGGTGATGTATGGTGCGGAAAGCCCCAGGCTTCTGTAAGCCGAAGGTGTCATAAAATAAACATAAGGAAATTCAATCTCCTCATTATCCACTACAAGTGTCGGCGTCGCCCCCGTCTGGTATTCCTCATTTTTTGCCATCAGCTCTTCTGCCGCCGCTTTACAGCTGTCTGTCACGGAAACAGCCCCGGAGAGCACTTTGTTCAATGTACCGTTTTTGGCCGGTGTAAACTGTGACTTCGAGTAAACTGCCTCACGTAGAGTCGAAACTTCAAATTTTGAACTGTTCACCCGATTCAACAGAACCAGACCGACAGCAAGCTGACCGGTATACGACTGATTGCCTGCTTCGCAGTAAATAATGGCAGCAAGCAGATCTACGTCATCCACCACTTCGTCCGTATAGTAGGTATCCTCTACGGAAACCGTCGCCACGGGGCGGTCATTCGCAGAGATGATCGTGCCGACTCCGCTTGAATTGAAGGAGTAAATATAATCACCAATGGTAAGTGTTGTACTGGTGACCTTCTCATAGGTATCCGGATCAAAATAGTATGTCTTTCCGCTGATCACGCAGAGACCGGACACACACGCCCCATCGCTGCCGAGATATTTACTGCCTTTCCAGGTATTGGTGACCCGCGCGCCGTTTTTGTTCACATAATACAGGCCTACCCAGCAGCTTTTTTTCATTACGCCGTTGCTGCCGAAATAATAGTATTTTTTGCTGATGCAGACCCATTTACTGGTCACCATCTGACCGGTCGATTTGCTGAAAAAATATGTTTTGTTATTCCTGGTCTGTTTGCCGGTCTTACGGACCGCCTTTGAATTAAAATAATAATATGCACCGTTGATTTTTTTGATGCAGCTTTTACAGAGTACGCCGCTCTTCTGTGCATAATAATATTTACCGCCGGATTTAATCCAGGTACTGGTAATCAGTTTGCCGGTTGATTTACTGAAAAAATAGTATTTTCCGCTGATCTTCTGAAGGCCCGTCACACGGACGCCCTTAGAATTCACATAATATGTACCGTTGATCCATTTACTCTTCGCCAGTTTCCCGCTGCTCGTATACCATGAATAAGTGCCGTTGGAATTCTTCTTCCATGCGGCATCCGCATCCGTATGTACAGACAGAAGTATAAAGAAAAATAACAGACCCATGAAGAGAAATCGTTTTCTGCGCATGCTTTGTGCTTCCATACATTATCCTCGCTGTTTTTCCGATATCATATGGTAATGGCAACTTTTCTGAAATTATAAGGTAACATCTTGTAACACTTTTTTCATATTATATGCTATGTTTCTTAAAATGTCAATCATTCAATCAGAAGCATTATATCTATTTAATGGCTGAATTATCTCCTGTTTCCGTGCTTTAAAATACGAGAATAAACACTTTTCCTTTTGAATCATTTACAATACGTCTCATTGCATTTTGAAGTTTAGCCTGGCAATCCTCGTTGACGGAAAGCAGTTTGGCTCGAATCCCATCCTCCACCATCTGTTCAATCGTTTTTCCAAAAATCAGCGTGCTTCTGGCTCCGTCTTCAGTCTTTTCATTTTCTTTTATATAGACGATCAGTTCTTTCGCCTGCTCTTCGTTCCCGACAATCGGGGACAGCTCCGTAATTACTTCTGAACGCAGCAGATGTATTGACGGAGCTTCCGCGGTAATTTTCACACCGAACCGGTTTCCCTGACGGAAGACAGAAGGTTCTCTGATCACCACTTCCTCCTTTAAGGGCGGAATTATGCCATAGCCGGTCTGACGAACTGAATGCAGCGCTTCCGCAATCCTGTCATATTCCTTTTTCTTTTCCGAAATCTCGCTGATCAGGGAAATCAGCTGGTATTCGCTGTGTATGTCCGCGCCTGTCATTTCACTTAATACCTCATAATAAAGCGAATCCTGAAGGCTCAGCACAATGTCCGCGCTTCCGTCTGACAGATCCGTATGTTCTGATTTTGCGCGTTTAATATAAGGATTACCGCATATAAAATCCGCCCCGTTTATATCGCGAACCCTGTGAAGCCCCTTCATGGCAGTTTTTGCGGTATCGAAAAGAGACTGCTTCAGCCAGTGATCCGGTGCAAGCATCTGGACCCACCCGGGTATTCGAAATACAACACGCACCAGAGGAAATTCCTGCAGGCACTCGCTTAAGATCTGACGGATATCTTCTGCTGTCAGCTGTTCACAGTCATATGGCTTTGCGAATACACCATATGACGAGGAAATCCGTTCCGCACAGGATATCGCCGCCGCTGAATCCGGTCTGGCAGAATTAACAATCACTACAAATGGCTTACCAAGCTTCTGAAGCTGTCCGATTGTCATTTTTTCCGCTTCCAAAAACTGTTCTCCCGGAATATCTCCAAAGCTGCCGTCCGCGGTAATGACCAGGCCTATGGTCGCATGCTCATTGATTACTTTCTCTGTCCCGATTTTTGCCGCTTCCGAAAGAGGCACCGGTTCCTTCTTCCAGGGTGTTTTTACCATTCTGGGATTCCCATCTTCCATCATACCTTCCGCGCCCTGCACAGGAAAGCCAACGCAGTCCACAAGACGCACAGACATTGTGCTTCCGTCACCGACCGGAAGGCTGACCGCTTTTTGCGGGATGAACTTTGGCTCCACTGTGGTGATCGTTTTTCCGGAACCGCTCGCCGGCATTTCGTCCCTGGCCGCACTGCGTACGGGCTCTTCCAGTACCGGAAGAACGAGCTGTTCAATAAATTTTCTTGCAAAGGTAGATTTTCCAGTCCGCACAGGGCCTACAATACCCACATAGATTTCACCGTTGGTCCGCGTGCGGATGTCCCTGTATAAATCAAATTTTTCCATAAAAAGACCCCCTGCATCAATATCTGGCACTAATCCAATATATGCAGAGGGTCGTATGATTATGTATAAAATTGTAAAGGCACAATCTTTTTCAGGCATTGCGGACTGCCCTGAAAGATTGTGCCTGTTCGTACAGATCAGCTTGCGGAACGTCATCTGTACGCGTCTCAGAAAAATCTCCGGATGTACAAACAGCCGAAAACCATCCTGACACAAGGAGGTATGCTGTGAATTGCTCATTGCCTCGAGACAACATTCCATTTCTTATGATGTATCCTGATTCTAAGATCAGGGACTCGTCTGTTTCCCCATCACAGACTTCAGCTGTCCGAAGGCATCTTACAGCTCTACGCTGATTCAGAAAATAATGCCTGTACATAACAGCCGGCGGAGTGTTCAGCTTTACTCGGAAGCTCTTCTCTCACACCAAGCAGGTTTCCTGACTCACAGATCAATGCTCAATCTCCCCTTCTCACGCTTTACGTGCCGCCAAAACATCCGACATATCAACACTCGGTGTCCGGCTAATTAAAATCCCGCACGTATTGGGTACGCAATGGAATCAATGAGATCTCACTCCCTGTATACAGTGACCGGATCGCTCAGGCTTCTCACCTGATTCCCTTTTCAGTCCATAAAAGAACTGCACTTGACGCGGCAATATTGAATTACACATCAAAACTATAGCATAGATTGACAGGTACGTCAACCGCTTTTATCAGATTCCGGCCTTCTTTGCTGCCGCCTCAACGACATGGCTCACAAGCACGGAAGTAGTCACACTGCCGACGCCGCCCGGTACCGGTGTGATTGCTTCTACGATCGGCTCCACTGCTGCGTAATCGACATCGCCGCAGAGCTTGCCTTCCGCATTGACATTGATACCAACGTCAATGATGACCTGACCCGGCTTGACATATTCCGCACCAACAACTCCGGCACGTCCGGCTGCTACAATAATGATATCCGCTTCTCTGGCAACAGACGGCATATCAACCGTTCTGGTGTGGCAGATGGTGACGGTCGCATTTTTCTTTACAAGCATCATTGCTGCCGGCTTGCCAACCACGAGGCTTCGGCCGATGACTACGGCCTTCTTGCCGGTGCAGTCGATCCCGTAATGATCCAGGATCTCCATGCAGGCCTGCGGGGTACACGGCGGGTATCCGACTGCCTTACCGGTAAATACGCCGGACATAGAGCCATCCGTCATGCAATCCACGTCCTTTGCCGGATCAAGAGCGTTCTCAATCACATTCTGATCCAGATGCTTCGGCAGCGGACGGAACAGGAGAACGCCGTGAATCGCGTCATTCTTATTGACCTCATCGATTACCTTCAGAAGCTCATCCTGTGAAACATCTGCAGGAAGCAGGATTTTTTCACATGCCACACCGAGTGTCTCGCAGCGCTTTGTAGCGCCTCTTTCATAGGAAATATCGCTCTCATTTTCTCCAACACGGATGATGCCGAGAGTCGGCTTTACACCTTTCGCTTCAAGTTCAGCTACTTTTGCCTTAATGCGCTCATTCAGAGCCGCAGTAACCTCTTTTCCAAGGAGCTGCTTTGCCATTGTACTGTACCTCCGTTTAATTATTAAATATTCTGTTTTTGTATAATCAATGAATTTTTCTATTCGAATACAAATGATGAAAGCGGCAAAAAATCAGGATTTCAGTCTTGCAAGTACACTTTCATAGATCTCATCAGCCATCGCCGGATACTTCGCCAGCATGGCATCCGCCTTTGCATTCAGTTCCTCGGCGTACTCTCTGTTTGCCATGGATTTTGTATTGATGTATACATTCAGGCTTGCGCCCTGAAGAGCTGCCTTGCAGAACACTGCACCGACTCCGGCATCACTGATTGCCAGCGCGGATCCCTTTGCAGTGAATTCTTTGATGAGTTCGATTGCCTCACAGCACTTCTCCATAATCTCCATTGGAACAGAGCAGGCATCCTTTAAGACAATTTCCATCACGCGCGCTTTCTCCGCTTTTTCTTCCTCGGTCGCGCGGGGCATGCCGTATGCCTTAGAGAGCGGCTCGAACACTTCCGCGTCTTTCTCGACCAGTGTCAGAAGCTCCGCCTGAAGCTTATCGCACTTGCCCTTCAGTTCCCACATTTCGTCCTCAACGTCGGCATATTTTTTCTTGCCGACAGTCAGGCTGCCTACCATGTTGCCGAGCGCGGTTCCGACAGCGCCTACCAGCGCGGAAGCTCCGCCGCCGCCCGGTACCGGTGCCTTTGACCCAAGTACCTCTACGAATTCATTACATGGTACAGTTGAAAATCCCATATCGTCCTCCTTTTTCATTCCGGTTTTGCATTGGATTCATATTGTTCGCTGTTCAGAACAGTATGCCGCAGACTATCTGCTATGCAGGATATATGCCGCTTAAGTGTCATTTGTCTTATGCTGTTCCGGACTGTTTTCATAAATTATAAGTCGAACAGGCGCCTCCCGTCAAGAAAAACCGCCATCATTTTCCATTAGTCAGGTCATTGCTTTCAGTGAACTGATGACGACGTCACAAACGACCACCAGATCTTCTGCATGGAATGCTGCCGCAAAATTGTCGCTGAACAGGATCTGCGCGGACGGCGGAAATTCCTCATCGCCCGCCCAGAGAAGGAAACGTACCCGGTATCCGTCAAATATTTCCATCTCATAGGCGGCGTCGCCCTGTTCCAGTTTTGCGGCGCCCAGCTTTTCCATGGCCGAACTGAACCGATCCAGCTTATTTCCGTAAGAAAATGCCAGACGAGACAGACATCTGCCGCTGAACTGACGGTAATAGACCTCTCCCCAGGGCACTTCACGATACGTCAGAAATTTGCCGGTGCTTTTAGCGGTACACCCTTCCAGAAGATAGCGAATCACCAGAATCTGCGCGGCATTCATGGATACCGGCAGCCAAAGGCCGTCTGCATCTCTTTCCGGCGTAATTGCGAATTCGGGAAATGTCACAGAATACGCGCGTCCCATGAAATTCAACAGAAACGAATGCTTCTCTTCATCATAAGCAGCTCCTGTGCGTGCACTCATTTCCAACGGATCCGCCTGCTTATATTCTGCCATATAATGTTCAAAGGGGACACGTTCTTTGTTGTCCTTCTCATAAGCAATTTCCATGCTGTTCGTTCTCCTTTTTTATGGAAAAAGGGAACGAAAGCGTTCCCTTTTCACAAATGATAGTATCTTAAAAAAACGGTAATCAGATTCCTGCCTGCTCAAGCAGCGCCGGAACCTTGGATTCCCAGCCAAGCGCCATGATATGTACGCCCTGACAGTACGGCTTACATTCTTTGATAATACGTGCAGCGATCTCTATACCGGTAATACCTGCTTTGGTCTTTTCTTTGTCTGCACGGAGCTCATCCAGCATCTCCTGCGGCACATGGATACCCGCCACATTATCGTTCATATACTTCGCCATACCGGCCGACTTCGGAATAACGATACCGAGCTGTACCGGCTTGCCGAACTGTTTCGCTTTTTCCATGAATTTAATGAATTTTTCCGGTTCATAAACAGCCTGAGTCTGGAAATAATCCGCTCCGGCAGCTACCTTACGCTCCATCTTCGCCAGCTGTGCATCCACGGAATCGCTGCACGGGGATACGACTGCGCCTTTCGCGAACTTCGGCGGTTCTCCCACGAGCTGATTCCCGCCAAGATCCACGCCGGACTCCAGAAGCTTCGCTGTATGGATCAGTGAAACGGAATCCAGGTCAAAAACAGGCTTTGCCTGCGGATGATCGCCAAGCTTTGTATGATCACCGGTCAGAAGCAGCACATTCTCAATGCCAAGCATCGCAGCACTTAAAAGATCAGACTGCAGCGCGATCCGGTTCCGGTCACGGCAGGTGATCTGGAAGATCGGGGTCAGCCCCTCATCCTTTAATGCCTTACAGGTAGCCAGAGAGCCAAGACGCATGACAGACGACTGGTTATCCGTTACGTTGACAGCCGTGATGCCGCTCAAGTATGTCTTCGCTTCTTCCAGCAGATTCTCAATGTGGCAGCCCTTTGGCGGCCCGACTTCTGCTGTGACTACAAACTCACCACGTTCAAATAATTCTGTGATTTTCATGATCTGTCACTCCTGTTTCTATCAAATATTATTTAGCAACTTCCTGATCAGTCGCAAAATTGCGGATCTGTGTCGGGCATTTCAAAGCATCCAGACGTCCGATCTTTTCCAGCCTGCGGTAAATACGTTCCCAGCCGCAGTCCATGTTCGGATCGACCTCGCATTTGCCGTTCTTGGAACCGCCGCACTGGCCATTGACCAGGCTCTTGGAGCAGGCTGTGATCGGACAGATGCCTCCGGTCAGATTCAGATAGCACTCGCCGCACTGACCGCAGTCATATTCCAGCGGCGTAACACCCTGAAAGCCCGGCAGACGGCTCGTATCGCAGCACGCACAGACCTTCTTGTCTTCCAGATAAGAAGCCACCGTCTGTACGCCGACGCCGCAGGAAAAGACAAGCACCACGTCCGCAGCCTCGATCTCAGCCTTATGCCCTTCCAGGCGAACCTTCAGATTGTCCGGATTGCAGATATAATCCGTCGTCAGAATGCCGGTCACGCTTCCGTTGGCGTGCAGTTCCTCCTGAAGCTGTGCCGCCTCCTCAAGAGGAAAGTACACTTCTCTGCATCCATGGCAGTTGATGATGAAAGCTTTCTTTCCATCAACGAGGGAGAGGATGGTTTCTTTTGATTTTAATTCGGTAATCAGCATATCACTTCATCCCCCTTACTGCCGTTTTTCCGGCCTTGATCTTTGTCACCAGCGGAATCTTGGAGGAGCAGATATACTCACAACAGCGGCATTCCAGACAATCCATCACGTGCTGGTCTTTCATCCCCTGCCAGTTCTCCTCATCCGCGTACTTCGCGAAGTAGAGAGGTTTCAACTCCATCGGACAGACATCCATGCAGCGTCCGCACTTGATGCAGGGCTGCTCCGCCGTGTGATCGGTGTCCACGCAGATGATGCCGTTCGAGCCCTTCATGATCGGGACATTCAGGTCTTTTAAGACAAATCCCATCATCGGCCCGCCAGCCTTATATGTAATCTCTCCGTCTCCAACAACACCGCCGCAGTAATCGATCAGATCCTTCGTGTTCGTACCGATCTTCACGATGTAATTACCCGGATTCTTCAGGCGCTCACCGGTCACGGAAACGACACGCTCGATGAGCGGCATGCCCTTCTGGATCGCGTCTGAGATTGCCTTTGTTGTGCTGATATTGCTTACCACACAGCCGACATCCGCAGGAAGTCCGCCGCTGGGTACCTGACGCTTCATCACACGCTTGATCAGCATCTTCTCAGCGCCCTGCGGGTATTTGGTCTTTGCCACTACGACATCCAGATTGTCATAGTCCGCGACTTTCGCCTTCATGACCTCGATCGCGTCCGGCTTGTTGTCCTCGATCACGATCAGGCCCTTTTCCGCGCCAACTGTCTTCACGATCGCACGCAGACCGAATACGATATCATCCGCATACTCCAGCATCACACGGTGATCCGCTGTCAGATATGGCTCGCACTCGCAGCCGTTCAGCAGGATCGTGTCCACCGGCCTGGCCGGTTTGAGCTTGACAGACGTCGGGAAGCCTGCGCCGCCCATGCCGACGATTCCGGCTTCTTTTACGATATCGATGATCTCTTCCGGAGTCAGCTCCTCCAGGGACTTGTGCGGCTTCACAGAATCATCCAGCGTATCCTTGCCATCCGACCGGATCACAACGGCCGGACAGGTGCCTCTGGTCGCGTGTCCATGATCCTCGATCGCAATAACCGTACCGCTCACGCTCGAATGTACCGGGCTGCTGATAAAGCCTGCGGATTCGCCGATCTTCTGGCCGACCTTTACGGTATCTCCCACTGCCACGACCGGGGTCGCCGGAGCGCCCGCATGCATGGAGAGCGGAATCACTACCGTCTCCGGCTCCGGAAATTTCTGCAGGGCAATCTGCTCTGTATATTCCTTTTTCTCAAGAGGATGCACTCCTCCGTAATAGCCGTCGAGCCTGTTTTCCCGAATGGAAGTCACATAGTCATGTACAAATTTGAAGCTGGTCTTTGAATAATCCCGCATCTGCACCGGCTGATTCAGGAATTCCTCCAGTCTTCCCTGCTTTTTGAGTCTCTGGTAAATCTTCTCCCACGCGCAGTCCTTGTTCGGATCTACTTCACACTTGCCGTTCTTCGCGCCGCCGCACTGGCCATTGACCAGACTCTTGGAGCAGTCAACGATCGGACAGATACCTCCAGTCACGTTCAGATAGCACTGCGCACATGCATCGCAGGCCTTGTCTGTCAGCGCCATGCCGTGATGTCCGGTGTAATTCAGCGAATCCGTTGCAGAAAAAACCGGAATCGACTTCGATTCAGAACCTTCCGTCTGCATATCCGCTATCGTCTGAATCCCCAGTCCGCAGGAGACTACAAAGATGCTCTCCGTTCCTTCCGGAACCATGTCAGAAAGCGTTTTTGCCGTCTGTGTTTTGTTACACAAAAAATCGACCCTCGCGCTTCCCGTGATGGTCTTCCCTTCTTCGGCAGCAATTTTCTCAAACTCAGCAAGCTCCGGCTCTTCGACGGTATTGAACTCCTTAAAGCATTTATTGCAGGAGATCACAAAAATATGATCCGTCCCGGATAATGCCTGCGCCAGTTCCTCGCGAGTTTTCAGCCTGTACTTGGTGTAGTCTTCCAAACGCTCACCTCCTTATGTAATTGATGTGCAGCCGCAAACGAAATTTTACAGCTGCATGTGTTTCTGATTTTTCAGAATCGGCTTCTGAAATTCTTATCCATTGTATCTCTTTAAGTGCTTTTTTTCAAGCAATTTCTGTGTCGCTATCGTACTTTTGTGTAAACATAGTAATCAGTCACAGCAGCATCCAATTTTACCTGAGATTGAAAAAGACAGTTGACATTTTCATGGATATTCCGCAAAATGTACTGCAATATAGAATTCATGGCAATGCAGCAGCCTTGATACCGCATACGATTTCACAGCTGCATTCCGATATTACATAAGGGAGATAATAACATGAACCTGATGATAGCATCTGATATTCACGGCTCCGCATACTACTGTGAAAAAATGCTGGAAGCCTTTGACCAGGAAAAAGCGGACCGCCTGCTGCTTCTCGGCGATATTTTGTACCATGGGCCGCGCAACGACCTGCCGCGGGACTACGCACCTAAGAAAGTAATCTCTATGCTGAACACCCGTAAAGAGAACATTTTCTGCGTCCGGGGCAACTGTGACACAGAAGTAGACCAGATGGTGCTGGAATTCCCCATCCTGGCGGATTACTGCCTGCTGACGGTGGGCAAACGCCTGGTCTATGCCACCCATGGACATCACTATACGATACTCACACCGCCGCCCATGCAGCCGGGCGATATCCTGCTGCACGGGCATACGCACATCCCGGCATGGGAGCCTTTCGGAAATCAGAATCTTTATCTGAATCCCGGCTCCGTTTCGATTCCGAAGGACGGCAGCGAAAACAGCTATATGATGCTGGAAGGAACCGATGTGTACTGGAAAAGATTAGACGGCAGTGTATATCATTCGCTGTCATTGAAATGAGAATCGCGGCTCTGCGCATCATAAAAGGAAAGCGACAGAACACTCCTCTGCCGCTTTCTTCTCTTTTCGTAACTGTTCAGTACCTTCACAGTTACGAGGGAAAAGCCCATTAAAAAATCGCTTCGCGATGGGGCTTTTCCCCACATAATATACGTTTTCATACGTACTTCGCAGCAAGTGCGAAGTACTGTCCTGAATAGTTACCTCTTTTCTATTTCTTATTTCATTGTCACGGTCGGGAAGAGCCCCGCGTCCGTGTGCGGCAGGAAACAGCTTGCCACAAATTCGTCCATATAAGTCGGCTCATTACTGAGCTCAAGGTATGTCATATTGTGCGCAACCTCGGAAACTTTTGCCTCCGCCTCATTCGACAGCAGGATCGCGTAAGCACCGGACAGGGAAGAATTGCCGATATAGGTGAACTTCTCCATGTCGATATCCGGGAACATACCAATGGACACGGCGTTACGCATATTAATGCCGCTGCCGATACCGCCTGCCACATAGACATGGTCAATCATGGAAACATCAAAGTCCAGAGACTGCAGCATCACACGGATGGCGGAGAAAATCGCCCCTTTCGCACGGATGAAGCTGTCGATATCGACTTCAGTAATCTCAATATCTTTTACAGAGGCCGCATTTTCTTTGTATTCCAGCACAAAGCTGCCCATGCCGTACTGGTCATGGCGGACCCGCTCACCCTCGCGGATAAACTTACCCTTCGGGCTGATGATTCCGCAGCGGAACAGCTCACTGATCACATCGATGATGCCGGAACCGCACAGGCCGACCGGCTTCTGTCCTTCATCGCCGACAATGGTAAAGGTTGGTTCCATTGTGTCCTTATCGATCACACAGGCCTCGATCGCGCCGTACGTCGCGCGCATGCCGCAGCTGATGTCGCCGCCCTCAAATGCGGGTCCTGCTGAGCAGGCACAGCTCATCATGAATTCCGAGTTGCCGAAGACGAGCTCGCCGTTCGTACCCAGATCGATAAACAGGGACATTTCGTCTTTGTTCCAGATCGTGCTGGAGAGCGTACCGGCGGTAATATCTCCTCCCACGTAGCTGCCGATATTCGGAGCCATAATTACGCGGGCATGCTCGTAAAGGTGAAGCCCCAGGTTCTGCGCAAAGACGGAATCCGTCTCAAAAAAGGTCGGGATAAACGGCTCCATACGGACCGGATCCGCATCCACGCCGAGCAGCAGATGATTCATCGTCGTGTTGCCTGCAATGCTCGCACGATAGACCTGCCGCGGTGAAATGCCGATCGAACCGCACATCTGATGGATCATTGGGTTGAGCGTCTCTTTGATGATGGCGTCCTGCAGTTTTTTACGGCCGCCTTCTTTCTGCTGTTCGATAATCCTGTTGATCACATCCGCTCCGTAACGGATCTGGCCGTTTCCGGAAGATCCTTTCGCAAGGATTTCTCCGGTGATCATATCAATAATCAGTGCTGATACAGTTGTTGTACCGATGTCCACAGCAAGGCCGCATACCTTCACGTCGTCAGCGGCCGGATAGATATCCAGCACTTCGACTTTATCTTCCTGCGCCTTCCGAATGACGCATTTTACCGCAAAAGAACTGTTTCTGAGAGTCTCCGCAAGCTTTTTGAGCACAACAAAAGTCAGCTTCACCTTAGAAACACCGCAGGCGGCCTCGACTGCCCAGATCAGGCGTTCGTTATCCGGCATGGTGTCGTCCAGAGACGGCTCGTCCATCTGTACAGTAACAACCTCGAAATCGTTGTGAAAAGCAATCCCTGCTTCAACCATATCCGCCTTGGTTTTTTCAAATATCTGTATTTCCTCCGCCGAACTTAGGTCCGCTACTTTCATCCGGCTGCGATATGCGGAAGCGATATCCGGTACCAGCACTTTCACAGCACCGTCCAAATGCGAAGCATTTTCCTCCGTGGACGGTGCGTCCTGCCGCCGAACAGAGTGAGGGGGCGCTTCCTTAACCGCTTTAATCTTGCTCACGCAGGCTAACCTCCATCCCTGCGCAAACTCCTCATCGGAGATATGACTGGTCTTTTTCGTATCCAGATCACCGCCGACGAGTTTTACTTTACATTTTCCGCAAGCTGCATTTCCATTACACGGCGCATCGATCGCGACATTCATCTTTTTGGCCACATCCAGAAGGCTCTCACCTTCCAGAGCGTATCCTACTGTCTCGCTGCCGTTCTCAAATTGAAAAGTCACCTTAAACATAGTTTTTCTCTCCATATGTATTCTGTATCACTAAAAACTAACGTAATTGAAAATGCATATTGATATACCCGGAGCAGCATACGAACAGAAAAACACTGTCGTATACTCCCCGGGTATATGAAATCAATTCATTATCTTATCCGCAAAAGCGAATTACCGAGAATTACCGATGTAAACCAGAAAATCATCAGATCTCCAGATAAGAATCCGCATACAGCGTATTGCTCTTGAACACGTCGCATGACTTGATGGTCTCCATCAGGCGCAGGTCGTTCGGGTTCACGATTGCAGAGGTAAGACCCTGCATCATACACATAGCTACGAGAGCGGAATCCATGATCGGACGGATATGCTTCGGCATACCGTTGGAGTTATTGGAAAGCCCACCTGTAGAGTTCAGACCCATATCAGAGAGCATCTTGATGAATTCAAGGATCTCCATCTGCTTGTCCTGCATTCCCTTTACTACAAGGAACAGCGGGTCAAACCACATATCGGTCGGCTCCATGCCCTGCTCCATGCCTCTCTCCAGAAGCATCTGGCAGTAGCCCATACGCTCGTCATTGTCTTTTGCGATACCTTCGCCGTTGCAAAGCGCGATAACGATAGCGTCATTGGCTGCAGCAAGGTCGATGTTCTCAATTCTTCCGGACGCATCCGCAGAGTTTACAATCGGCTTTCCCTTGGAGCGGTTGTAAACAGAGATGCCTGCCTCGATGGCCTTCTTATTGGAAGTATCCAGTGCAAGCGGAACATTGTCAAAATTGCTCTGAAGGAGCTGAACCGCCCACTTCATCAGATCCTCTCCGTCTGCTTCTGCAGGTCCGATGTTTACATCAAGGTAAACGGCACCGGCATCCAGCTGCTGTTTTGCTCTTTTCAGGATCGGCTCCGGGTCTCTCTCGGTAAACGCTTTGTTAACTGCCGGAGCAGTGGTGGAAAGTCTCTCACCAATCGTTACAAATTTTGCCATGATGGTTCTCCTTATTTAATTATGTATGCCGCCTGACCACAGGATGTTTTGTATTCATACAAACATCCTATGATCTGCCGGCAGTATAAACAGTTACTTTTTATAAGAAACAACATTTGTCATTTCCTTTTGCGCAAAGCAGCCATTCCATGCGCGCCTGTGTGCATCGTTTACAGCTCTTTCATAAACTTCACAAGCTGCACAGCCTCTCTCGGAGCGATGATGATCTCCCATCCCGGAAGCTTCGCCTCCAACTCGCCCTTCAGCACGGCCACCTTGCCAGGGATGATCAGCTTTCTGGATTTCACCTTATTCTCAATGTCCTGCTCAGCAAAGAACTTCGCGATCGTTCCCGCTGAGAACTTGCCTGCTGCCCAGCTGGTCAGTACGGAAAGTCCGCCTGCATCGTTGATGATGAGGTTGCACGGTACGCCTGAACGCTCCAGCTCGCCGGATACCAGGAAGTAGGTCAGAGCGAAGTCTACCGTTGTCAGGCAGACGGAATTCTCATCCCCACCGTTCAGCGGGTAAATACCCGGCTCTACCTTCATAGGCTTCTGCGGGTCGGTAAACAGGTTCTGTCTCAGGCCGTATACCGGGTTCGCTTCCGCATAGGTCATCTGATCCAGTACGATGATGGAACCGTACTTCATCGTGAACAGGGAAAGCAGAGCTGCCTGCAGATGCTTGTCCCCGCCGCTCAGGCGGTCAAGACGAACGATGGACGGATAACCGCAGGTACGGTTGCTGTCCTTGATAGCTGCTTTACGGAACTGTACTGCGATCTGATAAGCTTCCTTCACAGAATTTACGCCGCAGTCAAAGATCAGGTTCTTGTTGCCAAGCTTCTCAAGAGCTGCCAGTGTGTCATAGAGCTCGTTGATGTCAGCACCCTGTACGCCAAGCGTAACACCGGCGTCTGTCGCAACTTTGTTCATTGCCTCGTAGTTGGAAGCGTTTGCGCCGTTCAGCACCGGCTTTTTGTCCTTAACAAGGGCTAATGCTTCTGCAGCCACATCCGGATCGTCACAGCCAAGGATCAGCACACGGTCCAGCTCCGCTGCTTTTTTAACGACTTCCAGATACTTGTCCTTTCCTGCATTCGGAGCATAGTTTACATATACCATCTCTGTGAACATACGCTCGCCGATACGCTCATAATCGACGGACTTGATCTCCTCAAGCTTTGCATCGATCGCAGCATCATCCATGCAGCTGCATACGGTAACTGCATAACGTGTTCTGCTGACAAAGGTTTTCTCATGACGGAACAGAACCGTTTCGCCGCCAAGGGTGTACTCGTTGTCGCCGGTTCCAACCTTGATGGTCTTCATTGGCGGAGCGGTCGCCTCATTCAGGGAAGCCTTTGCTTCCTCAGAGAAATACGGACAAGCGTCGATGGAAGCGGAGCCCTGAGCGACCTTCATAGAGAATGCCATACAGGTCGGGCTGCCGCACTCCTTGCAGTTTTTCTTCGGTGATAATTTAAAAATATCCAAGCCTTTTAATGCCATTTTATTTTCCTCCTTACGCTTCTGGCAGAAATTACATCAGTTCTGAAATCATGGTTTTGATGGCTCTGACAGATTCCGGATGCTTCAGAATCACAGCGTCTGAACCTGCAGCGAGAACTGCAGCGGCAGTCTCTACTTCCATATCAATGCCACGCTCCTCAAGGTTGCCCCATTCAGGCATATCTTCCTCAGAAGCGGTAGACTCTTTTACAGTCCATGTCTCAGATGCGACAGGAGTAATGATCGGCATCTGCAGTGTCGCATCACCCTGCGACAGCGCAGCCGCTTTCACACGGTCAAGGGTCGATATCACGTAGTCGAAACCATATCCGACTGCCGCAGTACCGGCATTCATAACAATAGTCTTGCTGTCAACACCAAGCTGTGTAAGAAGTACGTTCAGCTGCTTGGCAAGGTTGATATCTACTGCTGACTCCGCACCAACGACCTGCTTGTAAGCAAGGCCCGCAGAAGCACCGATCGTCTTGTAGTTCTCTTCCTTCGCTGCAAGGATAATCGCATTTTTGCCATCCAGTGCAGCAGCAGCTTTGTCAAGAAGCTCAGCGTCTTTCTCTACGTTCTTGCAGCCGCAAACAACAAGCGGAACATCAACAGCATCAGCGACATCCCTGACGATCTGAATCAGTTCCTCCGTAGATTTATTCTTTCCGTTCGGGTCTCCGCCTTCGAGACGGAGGCTTAAGAAGTCAACGCCCTCAAATGTAACGGCTTTCTTTGCCATGTCAACGACCGTCGTGCAGCCCTCATAGAGCTTCTGGACGCACTCCGGCTCGCTCTCCATACCGCCGTCCGTGATCTCGATACCTACCTTCGGCGCGTTCTCTACAGCATCGTCAAACGTGTAGAACGGGAAAACATTCTCCCCGCCAAGCTTGATCGCCTTATCGCCGGTACCGACTTCAACGGTATTAATTTTCGCGTTAAACTTTCCTGATTTTGCAGTAAACGGCATTTCCTTTTTCCTCCTTGTGGTGGTGCTGAAATTGAAAATTAAGACTCGAAAAAATGCTGCGAATTCCACTATCTGGTCTACATTGTAGACTCGAAAAAAGCCATGACTCTCTGCGGGGAAATTCTCGCAAGTGAGTGAGTTCCTCTAATTGGCTTACATTGTAGACTCGAAAAAATGCTGCGCATTTTTTCTCGTTAAAGAATCAATGCTCTTCCTCGCAGGATTCCCCGCAAGCGGGGAATCCTTGCTCGTCGATCATACGGGGATTTGCTAAAGCAAATCCCCTAAGACGGCGACGGAGTCGCCGTCTTTGATTCTTTACATCATTGGCTCCATGCCAAGTGCCGGATGGCCTTTCTCGGTCAGGAACTCAAGTAATGCTTCCGGATCATCGCTAACTACGGTCTCGTCCGCAATCATGTCCGTAAAGTTATCGATTCCGTAAAGCTCTTTCGCCGACTCATTCAGGCGTTCCGCAACCTGATCTTTGAGATCCTTCGGCATCCAGACGATACGTGCGATTCCGCCCTCTGCCTTCATGAACTTCTTCGATGAGATGAAGTGCTTGCCATGTCCCATGAAGCCCGGTGTCTGTACACCGCCGCCGGTCATGGATGCCAGCTCGGAGAACGTCATGCCGATCGGGGTCATGCCCGCGTACTCACGGTTCGCGATGCAGACGCCGTTGGAAAGAGGCTCGATACCGCAGATGCACTCGAAGCAGCCGCAGCTTGTCATCGGCTTCTCGATGATGGAGTACAGGGATACATCTTCCAGTGCACCCTGAGAGAACTTACGAACCGCCTCATTGACGTCTTCGTACTCACCGATACGCTCATCGATGACCTTCTCCTTGGTGATCACCTGGCACGGTCCCTGCGGATCCAGCTCGTTGGTCGCCTTTGCATCCAGCCATGATACAGCACCGCACAGACCCAGACGCTCCGGAGTAACTACGCAGACATGGCTCGGAGAGAATGCCTGACACATAATGCAGCTATAATAAACATCCACGCCCTCATCAGTCAGAGTCGTCAGACGCTCGTCACGTTTATCAAACATCGGAATCGCCAGCTCATGACGAAGCTTTGTACACATCTCCGGATCAGTGATGACCTTTACCTGACACTTGTCTACAACCGCAGCGAACTCGCTCTTTACCTTCGCGTAAAGGACTTCGCCGATGTGTTTTGCACGGAAGCCCGCGTTGAAGGTATCTTTGCTGATACGGATACGGATCATATCACGCTGACCGGTATGCATCACACCCTCGATGCAGTTCAGATAGGAGTGGAATTTACGCTCAAACACCGGCTCGAAGTCTGCCTGCATGCTCTTACCGGCCACCTCTACTATGTAGCCGATGGAGTGCTTGCTGCCTGCCTCAAACTCGTCAATATCCGGTCCGATGACTTCAATCTTGTGATCCTCGACCTCAGAAGCCTCTTTGGTATGAACCAGCTCGAAGCAGTCTACACGGGAACCGTCAAATTCAACTTGCATATCACCGCGGCGGATGATCTCTCCCTCGAATGCGGAAGCGAACGCTACCGGGATGTCGATGTTGGTAATCTTAAGCTTGATGTCACGGGCTTCCAGAGAAGTCGCGTTGAACTTGGATACATCCTTCTGTACGATCAGGCTCTTCGGTACACGGAAGGTCTCTTCATTCGTGATAACCGGGAAGCCAAGAGCAATCGCGCCGGCACCGGCTGCTACGATCACTTCATTCAGCGGAGCAAATGCGTTCACAAATGCCGGAACACGCTCCATCGTATACTTCATAAGACCAGCTGCGTCACCCGGTGTGATGTTGCCAAAGATCAGAGCCGCTCTTACAGCAACGGATACGACATGGATCACAGCCGTGATGTCCTTGCCAAGCGGGATTACACGTACATTCGCGCCGGTCTTGTAACCCAGTTCTGTACACTGATCAATAATATCGCCGACCAGAGTCACCAGAATACCCTGTGCCTGATAGCTCTTTACCAGAGCAACGCCTTCCTCAGCGGTCGGAGCGGCACCGATGATAACCGCAACGCCCGGGATATCGCCGGTAACAAGCGGTACACCCAGCTCACGGATCACTGCATCCGCAAGATGACCATAACACGGCTCCTCATACGGAGTCGGATTGTCAATATACTTCAGCACTTCAATAAATTCCGCGCAAAGTGCAGTCGCGATACCGGACATGAACGCATCGTTCATTCTCGGATTTCTGGTCATCAGAGTCTTTACAACGCCAAGAGCCTCTTTGAGTTCTCCCAGATTGCCGACCTTTGTACCTGTTACTCCGTAATAACACGGAATGCTGTAAGCGGTATCCGGAAATGCTACCGGCTTATCTGCGCCATACTTTGCGATTGCATCGTCAATCGCAGTTTCCGTGAGACCATATACTGCGTCATTTCCTTTAAAAATAACATCAAATAAAGTCACTTTACTACCTCCTAAAATAATATGTCATAGATTCGTCAGATTTCAATTGCCTGACGCTTTTTCTCGATGTCCGCGATCAATGCGTCCGCAAGTTCATCAAGACTGGCAGATACAGTGTGCTTCGCCTCTGCTCCATCCTTCAGACCGCTGGCCGCGATCACGTCCTCAAGTGCGCCTTCATAAGGCATGATACCGATAAATGTATCTACCCCAAGTCCGACAAACGTATTGCCAAGCTCCACTGCCTGAGCAGTCACACCTGCGGCATCACAGCCCACGACCGGCAGCTGCGGTACGGAAAGTCCGGAATCTGCCGAAAGGGCCTGTGCAATCGTGACGACATTGCCAATGTTTTCCAGTCCGCCAAGCGGCAGCACTGGAGGAATCTCCGCCAGTTCACAGACACGCTTCAGCCCCGCGCCGCACAGATCCTTCGCTTCCGGATTCAGAAGCCCCGCATCTGCTGCCACCGTGACCGGATAACCAATTGCGAGCACAACAATATCGTTCGCGATCAGCTTTTTGATCAGAGCCGTATACTCGTCCTTGTCCCGTACATCTGAACCATCTGTGCCAAGTAAAACTGCCGCGCCGCGTAGAACGCCGGACACAACACAGTCCAGCAGCGGCTTTGTGGAGCCGGTCGAATCCACCTTCGAATTACAAACGCCATCCAGCGCCTGGATGATGTCCGCTACTTCAAGCTTCGGTAATGCAGAATCACTCATTTCATTCGCCTCTTTTCTTTCTTGTTGAATATCATTAACAGGGAACGATCACAGTTCGCAGGAAAAGTCTGATACACGTCCGGTTCCCTGCGGGTCGTTACTTATATTTATACCAACAGATTGCATTTTTTGCAACTGAAATTAATATATTCTGCACACTTTTTGGTTCCCAGTTCCGAACAGCATTGAAATGAAAAGACAGACTGTGCAGGTTAACCTGCTAAAGGCTGTATTTTCATTTCGGGGTGGGCGGAACGCCCATCCAGCCTCAGACATATGACGCGCAAGCGGCATATAGCCTGCATCGCAGGCGGTCTGTGGCATGCTGTTCAATTTAAAAAGATTTAGAAAGAACTTGACTTATCCAGAATCTCCTTGATCGCGCGAATCTCGTTCACTGCAGTCTTACTGTAATCGTAAGGCGAAGAACCGTTCCGGTCCGCGTCGATAACTTCGGTATTGTAATGGATCACACCGAGCAGATCCTCAGCCGGGATTTTCGCGCGGATAAATTCCTCATCCTTATCATCCCGCACCTTGTTGGCTACCACATAAACCTGCTTCACGCCAAGATCATCGGCAAGGCGTTTTACATTACGATAAGTCTGCACGCTTCTCGCACCCGGTTCGATCACAACGATAAATGCGTCCATCCCGCTCGTCGTCCCGCGCCCGAGGTGCTCAAGGCCGGCCTCCATGTCAAGGATGACCACATCATCTGAGCGGAGCATCAGGTGATTAATGATCCGTTTCAGCATCACATGCTCCGGGCAGACACATCCGCTCCCGCCGGTCTCCACTGTTCCAAGGACGAGAAGCTTCACGCCATTGCATTTCTTCGCGTATTTATCCGGGATATCATCTACCTTCGGATTCAGCTTGAAAATCTTGTTGAATTCATCCGCGCCGGTGCGTTCCTGCACCAGCTTCCGCATCTTGGTGATCGGCACGATCGCATCCAGATCTTCTTCGTCAAAACCGAGCGCCAGGCCAAGGTTCGCATCCGGATCAGCGTCCGCAGCCAGCACGGAGCGGCCCTCGTCCGCATAAAGCCGTGCCAGCGTCGCCGCAAATGTCGTCTTACCTACCCCGCCCTTTCCGGTAATTGCAATCTTCATGAATTCCGCCTCATAATCCTTATTTTTTGTAACAGTTCAGAACAGCATCGAAATGAAAAGACAGACTGTGCAGGTTCACCTGCTAAAGGCTGTATTTTCATTTCGGGATGGGCGGGACGCCCATCAAGCCTCAGACATATAACGCGTAAGCGGCATATAGCCTTCGAAGAAGGCGGTCTGTGGCCTGCTGTTCTGAATAGTTACATTTTAGGGTCAGGAACCGGAATGCAGGCATTCCGGTCCTGACTTTTTGTCCCTTGTATTATCAGATACCTAAAGCAGTTCTCTTTTCTTCGATCCGCTCGATCATCTTGTCAACGAGCTTGTCAATATCCGTCTCTACCGTGTAGGCAGCCTCTACCCAGTCGCGGATGCCGTTCTGCAGCAGATCTTCTACCTCAGAAGAGCCTGCAGCGTACGGATCTACGCCAAGGAAGGTATCAAGACCGGTCGCTACTACATAGTTACCGATGGATACAGCCTTCTCGGACATCCACTCCGGTGCGCAGCCGACTACCGGAAGCTGGGAAATGTTCCAGCCGGAGTCCTTCGCCAGGTCCGCAACCAGAACCATCATACGGCTGATATCTACACAGGAGCCCATGTGAAGTACCGGCGGAATGTCAGCCAGCTCACAGACTCTCTTCAGTCCCGCGCCGCAGAGATCTTTTGCTCTCTTATCCATCAGACCAGCTCTTGCCGCTGCCTGTGCGGAGCAGCCGGAAGCTACGATCACAATATCATTCTCGATCAGCTTCTTCATCAGAGCGATGTGTGCGGTATCCGGACGAACCTTCGGGTTGTTGCAGCCTACCATCGCGACAGCGCCGCGGATAACACCGGAATTGATACACTCAACCAGCGGCTTCAGTGTGCCGGTCTCATCAACCTGAGAGTTGGTAACGGTATCCAGGGTCTTCTTAATCGCTTCTACAGAATAACCAACGGTTGCTTTCTGCTTCAGCTGCGGGATATGTACAAGCTCCGGCTTGCGGTTCTTAAAGTTCTCGATCGCCATCTTTACGATCGCTTTTGCGTTCTCACCAGCGTTCTCCGGTGAGAAACGGATATAATCGCTCTCCGGCATCTGCGCGATCGGAGAAGTCGTGATGAACTTGGTATGGAAGCATTTTGCCAGCGGTCCGATTGCCGGGAAAATACACTGTACATCCACTACAATCGCCTCACAGGCACCGGTCAGGATGACATTCTCCTGCTGAAGGAAGTTACCCGCCATCGGGATACCGCGGCGCATCGCTACCTCATTCGATGTACAGCAGACACCGGATACCGTAATGCCCTTTGCGCCCATCTCTTTCGCATATGCGATCATTTCCGGATCATCCGCATACTCGCAGATCATCTCAGAAAGCGACGGATCATGGCCGTGTACAACAATATTTACATTTTCCTCAACCATAACGCCAAGGTTGGCTTCGGTGTCGATCGGCTTCGGTGTGCCAAACAGGACGTCGGAGAACTCGGTACCTGCCATGGAACCGCCCCAGCCATCAGCAAGACCTGCTCTGAGGGACTGACGGATCAGCGCTTCCGGCTTGGAAGAACATCCCATATGGGTCATATGCATCGCGCAGGAAACCTCGCGGTCAATCGCACGCGGCTGAATCTCTGCCTTCTCCCACAGCTCCTGTGTGTGCTGCGGTGCACGCTTCAGGAAATTCTGGAAGCCAAATACCTTACCATACTCGCCAAGAGCAAGGACTGCCATCTCATGAGCCAGATCATAGATGTCCTTGCCTTCTGTCTCCACGCCCCACTCATGAGCGATGCGGATCAGCTTTTCCGGATCCTTTACTTTATAGTTGCCGTCCGGGGATGCACAATACAGTGTGTGGCAGATCTCACGGCCGTGGTCCGAGTGTGTCGCGGCTCCGCCGGCAGTAAATCTCAGGAAATTACGTCCAACGATACCATGTGCATCGCAGCCGCAGATTCCACGCGGTGCCTTCGGCGTAATGCGGCACGGTCCCATCGAACAGATACGGCAGCAGACACCCTGCTCACCAAATTTGCAGTGCGGTGTCTGGTTCTTCACGCGGAACTGATATGCGTCCGCTCCTACCTTTGCACCTGTCTCGAGGAGCCGGTTCGTAGCTGCCTCAAACTCCTCAATTGTTGTCAGCTTAAAGTCTCCCATAGTAACCTCCATGTTATATATTATAGTAAACGACGTATAAGTCGTTTCAGAGGAAATGACATCTGTCATTTCCCTTTGCACCCGCCGCAAGACTGTGAAGCAGCCATTCCATATGCGGTGATGTGCATTTTATAAACCAATTTTACTCATGATCTCCTCCAGTGCTTTGCGCACGGGAGAATCCTCCGGCAAAGAGGATGTAGGTCTGCCTTCGCAGTCGTACTCATAAACCTGTTCATCCTGCGGTACGATTCCAAGGAGCTTTAATCCGCTTTTCTCAATCTCCTCTTTGGTACCAGCATTCAGCACGCCGCCGGGTGCCCGGTTCACGATCAGGCCCATTGTCTTCGGATTCAGATGGCATTCTTCAACCAGTTCCGCGATCCGCTCTGTCGCCTGAACGCCTCGTCTGGAACAGTCGCTTACCAGGATCATCGTATCAACCTTCGGCAGAATGCCGCGGCTGATATGTTCCATACCCGCTTCATTATCCACAACCACATACTTGTAGTTCGGAATCAGCTTCGCCAGCTGCGCCTGCAAAAGTCCATTCACATAGCAGTAACATCCCTGTCCCTGCGAACGCCCCATCACCAGAAGGTCAAAATCATCATCTTCTGCCAGACATCGCTGCAGCATCATTTCGGTGTAATCCGCTTTCGTCATACCGGACGGAATGTTCTGGTTCAGCCTGTCCGCATCGTGCAGAACCGTCTCACGAACATCTCCGAGCGTCATCTCCACATCTACACCGAGCACTTCATTCAGATTGGAATTCGCGTCGGCGTCGACAGCGAGGATCGGGCGCTCCCCCTTCCGGCACATCGTCTGGATCAGTAGACCGCCTAACGTGGTCTTGCCCACACCGCCTTTACCTGCAATCGCAATTACATGTGCCATACATCATCTGCCTCCTTACCCGTAGTACACTGCAGGCCGATCCGTTCGGCACGCAGGGGAACAACAGGCCCCTCCCTGTTATTCGGCGATCGTTTATCGCCTGAATGATTGTCTTGCATAGCCGCATACCTCCATGTATAAAACTGATATTATGAAAAAACAATTGAAACTTATAAAATCGAAACACTCAGGCAACATCCTCGCAGTTGATCTCGACCTTTCCGCCTGTCAGATCCGCCATCGCGATCGTGCCTTCCACAACCTTCGTATCGCCCATCACATCTGTAAGTGTAATGAGTCTGCCGTCCACTTCTATTTTGCTGACATATTCCAAAATAATACTGTCCGGTTCATTTTTTGTATATACTGTCGCAAGACACATCTAAAGTCACCTCTTTTCCAATGTTTTATCTGTAACTGTTCCTTTTCCTCTCAGCTGCCATTATCCAAACGGCAGACAAATCCCGCCCTGCTGTCTGTAACTACGCCTGACTGTCGGAACTGTCAGAGACCATGGAAAGCGCCAGTCGCAGGTAAAGATTGCCCTTTTGAAACTCATCAACCGCTTTCCTGATCTGATCGGCAGCATCCGCTTTACCGCCTGCACGAAACTGTTCCGCTACCTGATCAAGCTCCGCCGCGTGGTGCTCGTTGTGTTTGAGCATATAGTCAAGCAGCGCTGTCATCTTATCTCCCGACGGCACCTCGTGCGCATGGGCCTCGCAGGAACCGCAGTGTGTATGATCTCCGTCCGCTCCATGGCAATGTGCCTCACCATGCTCATGAGTGTGGTTGTGATCGTCCTCCTGACCATGCACATGAGTATGCGGATGAGAATGCTCATACGTGTGGGTATGGGTGTGCTCATGTTCATGCCCGTGCTGGATCAAATTTCCATTTTCATCCTGAATCAGATGCATAACTGATCCCCTTTCTTTTAATTGTACATGACTGTTAAATTGATTCTCACAGTAATGGCAATGCTTTCTTTCGAAGGGTATCACAAGCGGCATCAGACAATGCAGAATACCGCATTTGAACGGCTATAAATGCTATGATTGTTAAATTTTTCACGTTCAAGCACACAAATATAGCATCCCCCCGGTAAGGATATCTCATCCTAACATAAATGTCCGGAAAATACAACGATTCCCCGGACATTTTCTTTAAAAGTATTAAAAAAAATACAATGATTTCTTACATCATCTATATGCTTATCTGACAAAAAATTACCGGCTAACCAGGCAAAACATTCTGTCTTCAATTCCATGGAACCAGTGAATTCTCTACACCCATATCGCGAAGCATCAGCGCGGACACCGCCTCCTTCGGATCTTTTCCCTCAAACAGAACCTTGTTCACCTGCTCAATGATCGGCAGCTCCACACCGTATTTTCTTGCAAGCGCGACCGCGGATTTCGTAGAATACACGCCCTCCACAACCATGTTGACCTCTTTCATGGCCTCTTCCATGGTATAGCCCTGTCCAAGCAGGATACCGGCACGCCGGTTGCGGCTGTGCATACTCGCGCAGGTCACGATCAGGTCTCCGATACCGGTCAGTCCGCAGAAGGTCTCAAAATGACCGCCCATCTTCATGCCCAGTCTTGAGATTTCCACAATTCCTCGTGTGATCAGGGCCGCTTTCGCGTTGTCACCGTATCCCATACCGTCGGCAATGCCGGCCGCCAGCGCGATGACATTTTTCAGGGAGCCGCCCAGTTCAATGCCAATCATGTCTGAGCTGATATAAACACGGAATACCGGACTCATGAACAGCTTCTGCAGCATCCGTGCCGTCGCTTCATCCTTTGCGCCGATGACAATGGTGGTCGGCATGGAGCGGGCCACTTCCTCCGCATGGCTCGGACCGGAAATCACTGCCGCATTCGCCTGCGGAATCTCTTCTACGATGATATCTGTCATCGTCATAAGGGAGCCTTCCTCAATGCCCTTTGCCGCATTTACGATAACCATTCCCCCGGACACAAACGGCCGCATTTTTTTCGCCGTCTCGCGGACAACTGCGGACGGACTGACCATCACCAGCACATCCTGCCCCGGCACCGCCTCAGCCAGATCAGAGGTTACCCGTATCTGCTCCGGCAGCTTTACACCGGGCAGTTTCGATGAAAGTTCGTGGGTCGTGCGGATCAGTTCCGCGTCCGACTCCAGGAAAGACCAGAGTGTCACATCATTTCCATTCTCAACCAACAGCTTTGAGAGGGCGAGGCCCCAGCTCCCCGCGCCGATCACACCGATTTTCGCCATGTAATATGCCTCCATTTTCTTCATGCAGCTGTCCGGTATCCGCACAGCGTCCAGATGATGATCGCGTAACGTATCTGAAAAACAGTTCTTCATCCGTATACACGAGTACAACTGTTACTCATGTCCTGATTTATTCATAAAACCCGATCTTCTCTCTTCTCCTTTTCGCAGCCGTTCAATATTTCCGCGGTGCCTGTAAAAATCCAGCGCTGCAATCACGGCCACGACAATATAAAGTTCAGACAGATATCTCTGCGTCATTCCCAGAAGCCCGAGCTGGCCAAAGATGATCGATTCGACAAAAAAGCCGCCCGCCACGATCAGAGAACCCACGGACACATAGCCGGTCGAAAAGAAACCGGCGCAAAAGCCGATGATGGCCAGCAGGCAGAGCGCAGGATGTAAAGCCAGCGTCGTCCCGCCGGTCGTCGCGATTCCCTTACCGCCGCGAAACCCCAGATAAAACGGATAGCTGTGTCCAAGCACCGCGCCCAGTCCGGTATACACACAGAGCAGAGACCAGATGTCCGCGTATGTTTTACCGAAGATCAGCCAGGAAACCAGTACCGCAAAGACAGGCTTCAGGCCGTCGCCGAGAAACGTGACCACACCCCAGCCCTTTCCGAGTGTTCGCATCATATTCGTCGTACCGGCGTTTCCGCTGCCGTAATCCCGAATGTCAATCCCGTGCAGCCGTCCGATAATATAGCTTGTCTGAAAAAGCCCGAATATATAACCGATTACAAGACATGCCAGACGTTCCATCAGTTTTCTTTATCCTTTCGTTCCCGAATAATAAATTTCAGCGGAGTGCCCCGGAAGCCAAAGGCATCCCGGATGCGGTTCTCCAGATATCTTGTGTAGGAAAAATGCATCAGATCCTTATCGTTGACAAATACCACAAAGGTCGGCGGCTTCACACGCGCCTGTGTGATATAGTACAGCTTCAGACGTTTCCCCTTATCGGACGGCGGCTGTTTCAGTGCAACCGCTTCCGCCATGATCTCATTCAGCACACCGGTCTTGACGCGCATCGAGTGATTCTGGATCACCATGTCAATCGTCTCAAAAAGCTTCGGTAGGCGCTGTCCGGTCTGTGCCGATATGAAAATAATCTCTGCATACGGCATATAGGAAAGCACCTGACGGATTTTCTCCGTATGACGGTAAATGGTTTTATCATCCTTTTCGATCGCATCCCATTTGTTGACCGCAATCACGATTCCCTTGCCGCGCTCGTGCGCAATCCCGGCAATATGGGCATCCTGTTCAGTCACTCCCTCAGTCGCGTCAATCATGATCACGACCACGTCGGCACGCTCCACCGCGGTAACCGTGCGGATGATGCTGTAGCGCTCAATTTCTTCCTTAATCCTGCTCTTTCTGCGCAGTCCGGCCGTGTCAATAAAGACATATTCCCGACCCTGCCACTTTACCGCCGCATCAACCGCATCCCGTGTCGTGCCGGCGATATCGGTAACAATCAGACGGTCCTCTCCCAGCAGCTTATTGATCAGAGAGGATTTGCCCACATTCGGCTTGCCGACGATTGCAATCCGAGGTCTGTCATCCTCTTCTGTATAGACCTTTTCCGGATTAAAGTATGAAGTCACGGTATCCAGCATATCGCCAAGACCCTGACGGTTCGCGGCGGAAATAGGCACAGGATCGCCGATACCGAGATTGTAAAACTCGTACACATCCGACTGGTATTTCTTAAAGCTGTCCACCTTATTCACCACAAGCACGACCGGCTTATGGGATCGGCGCAGCATATCCGCCACCTTCGCGTCGGAATCGACCAGCCCCTGCTGGCAGTCCACCAGAAAAATAATAACATCCGCCGTATCAATCGCAATCTGCGCCTGCTCGCGCATACGGGAAAGCATAATATCTTTACTCTCCGGCTCAATACCGCCGGTATCGATCAGAGTAAAATTCAGATTCAGCCACTCGACATCCGTATAAATCCTGTCTCTTGTGACACCCGGCGTGTCTTTCACAATCGCTATGTTGGATCCGGCAAGCGCGTTAAACAGAGTGGATTTGCCCACATTCGGCCTGCCGACGATCGCAACGATTGGTTTACTCATAATATATCCTCGCTCTCTCCAGAGAGCGAGGATGCAGGCTGCGCTATCGGCTTCGCCGATTCAATATGCGCGGCTCTCTTCTTTATATCCTCACTCTCCAGTAATTGCATTTAATAGATCATGCCCGTCTGATTCTACAATACGCACCGGAATTTGTAAAGCTTTTTCCAGATCCCTGACACTTACATCATCGAGAAAAACCTGTTCCCCGCTGCGAAGCATGCTGCACGGAAGCAGCAGTGCATCTCCAAGCTCCCGTCCCTTAAGCTGCGAGAGCAGATCCGAGCCAGTAATCAGACCGGATACGGTAATCATTTCTCCAAAAAAATCATTTTGAATTTCATAAACATGCACCTGAACGTACGGATACCGCTCGCAAATACGTCCGCATAATTCCCGAAGGAACGGAGCAGCCAGCTTCCCGGTCGCGATAGAGACCGTTCTGCTTTCCTGACTGTTCTCATCCGCCAGATCCGGCGCATCCATCCGGTCATCCGGATATACAGAAGCTTTTTTACGCATATCTGTTTTTACAGGTGTTATATTATTTTGCAGCGCCTCTTCCACTTCCTCATAGAGAAGACGCATCATGCCCACTCCGTTCTCCAGCTGGAGGTATCCGTCATAGCGCTCCGCTTCAGGAAGGGGCCGCCCCGCCAGAATGTACCACTCATCCGAAGCATGGATAAAATGCAGACCGTAATCAGCGTAAATTCTTTTTTGCCATGCCTCAATCAAGTCAATGACCTGTGCAGCGTCCTCTGAAGTAAAGGCTTCCAGCGGATACAGATCTTCCCGATATTTCGTCAGGCCGACCGGAACCACGGAAACGCTGCGCAGATACGGCAGATAAGCAGTCAGCTTCCGGATGGAATCATCAAGCTCCTCACCATCATTGATCCCCCGGCAGAGAACGATCTGCCCATTCATCTCAATCCCGGCATCAGACAGCCTCTGCACTTTCGGAAAGATATCCCCGGCAAACCGATTGTGCAGCATCATACACCGAAGCTGGGGGTTCATGGTGTGAAACGAAATATTGATCGGTTCCAGATGATAGCGGATAATGCGGTCTATGTCATGATCGCTCATGTTGGTAAGCGTCACATAATTCCCCTGTAAAAAAGAAAGGCGGGAATCGTCATCTTTAAAATAAAGCGTATCCCGCATTCCTTTCGGCATCTGATCGATAAAACAGAAAATACAGTGGTTCCTGCAGGAGCGATACTCATCCATCAGAGAGGAATCGAAAACGATGCCAAGATCCTCCTCAAATTCCTTCTCAATCTCCAGCTCCCATTCTTCTCCATCCGCTGTGCGCACCTGCAGGGTCAGGTATTCATCATTGATCAGGTAATGATAATCAAAAACATCTTCAATCTCCTGATCATTCACGGAAAGCACAACATCTCCCGGTACAAGCTCCAGCTCATCCGCAATGCTTCCCGGCACTACTTCTTTTATGATATGTTCCGTTTTTTTTCTGTCCATAAGTTTTCTAAAACCGGAATTGCGTCCGGACAATCCGCTCGGGCGGATCGCATGGACGCCATTTCTGTCATTCACTCTGAATTTTTGACAACAGCTCGTGTATCTTCGCGGTCGGCGTCTCAATATTACTGAGCGTCGAATCGTGATTCAATGTCTCAATGATCGTGGCGAGGAATCTCGTCATATCCGCCTCCGCGTACCATTCCTTTGTCAGAAGATCCGGATTCCGGTAGTGAAGGTTCGTTGTCACAACCTTTGAGATATATCCTTTTTCATAATAATCATCAAATTTCGCAAGACCATCCGTAAAGAGGCCAAACGTCGTGCAGACAAATACGCGTTTTGCGCCGCGCTCTTTCACCTGTTTTGTGACATCAAGCATACTCTCTCCGGAAGAGATCATATCGTCTACAACAATACAGTCCTTTCCGTCAACGGAATCTCCGAGGAATTCATGCGCGACAATCGGATTCTTTCCGTTTACGATAACAGAGTAATCACGGCGCTTATAAAACATACCCATGTCAACGCCGAGAATGCCGGAAAAATAGACCGCACGGCTCATCGCACCCTCATCCGGACTGATGATCATCAGATGATCATTGTCAATCCGAAAATCCGGAACATTGTCCATCAGCGCTTTCAGAAACTGGTAAGTCGGCATGAAGGAATCGAATCCGCTTAAAGGGATGGCGTTCTGTACACGGGGATCGTGCGCGTCGAAGGTAATGATATTCGAAACCCCCATATCCGCGAGCTCCTGCAGCGCCAGCGAACAGTCCAGAGATTCCCGCTTGGATCTCTTATGCTGCCGGCCTTCATACAAAAACGGCATCACGACATTAATACGTTTCGCCTTGCCATTCGCGGCGGAAATGATGCGCTTGAGATCCTGAAAATGGTTGTCCGGAGACATATGGTTGATATGGCCGCATACTTTATATGTAATACTGTAATTGCAGACGTCTACCAGAATATATAAATCCGTACCGCGGACAGAATCATTGATCTGCCCTTTTCCTTCTCCGGTACCAAAGCGGGGACAGCTGCAGTCAAGCAGATAGCTGTCCGCAATATATCCGGGCTGTGTAATGACGCTGCTGTTCGCATTATTCAGACGGCTATTCTGCCGGGACTCCACCAGATGGGCGTTCACTGCCGCACCAAATTCACGGCAACCTTCCAATGCAGCGATTTTCAAAGGACCGACCGGCAGGATCGAATCCAGTGTTTCCAATTCAGACATAGGTTCCTCTCTTTCCTGAACGTGGTGTGAATATGATAAAAGAATTATATAGCTGTTAAAAGTATCGCGATTCGATTAGGAGTATAGCATCATGTCTCCAATGAGTCAATCGGTCATTTTACATGAATCACTCAGGTAATTTACATGAATCCACTCACATTTCCTGTCATATACGCAGCTGCTCACGGATGGACAGAAATGCGGCCAGATTTCCGCGTTTCCCATGCGACGCGCGATGCGAGAAAAAAACAGAGGGATTGCAGCAGGTACAAAGGTCGGTAACAGAAATATGTTCCGGGCTTAAACCTGCACGCAGAAGATTCTGCCGGCAGGTCTCCCAGAGGTTCAGCTGATACTTTTCCGCCGTCTTCTGTTCAAAGAGCAAAGGCCAAAGTTCTTCAGGATACTGTGCGCGGAACTGCTCAATCACATCTTCACTCACTTCGTAACAATCCTGGCAGATGGAAGGACCGACAGCCGCTACGAGATCAGACGGCTCCGATCCGTAAGCCGTATGCATATGTTCCACTGTAACACCTGCAATGTTCCGTACGGTACCGCGCCAGCCGGAATGGGAAAGACCAATCGCATGATGAACCGGATCTACGAAATAAAGCGGCACACAATCCGCGTAAAACGTCGTCAGCACCACATTGGGTTCGTTCGTGATCAGGCCATCTACATCATGATAATCCTTCGGAGTCAGATAGCCTTTTCCGCAGTCCCTGCCGGTTACCTCCCGAACATTTACCGTATGAGTCTGGTCCGAAAAAACCATGCGTTCGTATGGAAAACCGATTGCTTCTGAAATACGATGAAAATTCTCCTCAACCCGCTCCGGAACATCTCCGCGGCTGAAACTCAGATTCATACCTGCAAGCTCATGCTCACTGACGCCGCCCAGCCGGCTGCTGAACCCGTGGACACAGAATGAGATCTCATCGAGCGCCGGAAAGGTAAAATAAAGCACACCGTCCTTCTGGTGTGCCGTAAGTGGCTGATCTGATTTCTTTCTCAATAATTTTTCCATACATGCCTCCATTCTGACGCAGCTACGTCCAGAACGCATCCCGGATCACACGAATCTGATCGCCGTCAAACGCGACCACATCAAAACGGACAGGAAAATCCTCCGGCATATGCCGTTCCATCAGGTACCAGCGGGCAACTCGAATGATCCGCTGCTGTTTTCTGGAGTCTACCGCCTCGAGAGCACTTCCATCCCGCCCGTTCGCACGGTATTTGACTTCAATGAATACCAGATATCCCTCATGGTGCGCGATCAGGTCGATCTCCCCCATACGGCAGCGATAGTTGCGGCAGATGATCCGATAGCCGCGTTTTTCCAGAAATGCAGCTGCCAGAGCTTCGTATTCCGTACCGACCGCACGTTTATTCATGCAGCTCCTCCGTTCAGATAAAATGTCCGATAAAAGTAGACCGGTGAATCGGTGTCGGGCCGTATTTTTTCAGCGCCTCAATATGCGCCGCGGATCCATATCCTTTATGAGAGGCAAAGCCATACTCCGGGAAAATCCGGTCGTACTCCACCATCATGCGATCCCTGGTCACCTTTGCCAGAACACTGGCAGCCGCGATGGACAGGCTCTTTCCGTCGCCGCCGATGATCGGCACCTGCCGGATTGAAACCTCCGGTATGGTGACCGCGTCATTCAAAAGCACAGAAGGCTGCGGTTCAAGCTGTGAAACGGTCTCTCTCATTGCCTCATATGTAGCCTGCAGAATGTTGATCTCATCAATCCTGGCCGGAGATGCCATGCCGATACCGTAAGCGATTGCTTTTTCCTGTATCTCATCAAACAGCTCTTCCCTGCGTGCGGCCGAAAGCTTTTTGGAATCATTCAGATAAAGGATCTCACAATCCCGCGGAAGGATCACAGCGCCGGCAACTACAGGCCCGGCAAGCGGTCCGCGGCCGGCCTCATCAATTCCGCAGACAAGCCCCAGATCCTCATACTTATGCTCATAAATGCGCATACGCTCAAGGCGCTCGCGCTCGGCCGCAAGACGTTCCAGCTTCCTGCGGTACTGTGTAATCAGCCGCTGTACACCGCTGCGGCTGTCGTCCGCATAAGCCCCGAACAGTTCTGAAAGCTGATCTTCATCAGCAGCTTCAAACAGGGCTTTGATTTCACTGATATTCTGCATACTTCCTCCTGCCGGTCTGTCAGTTTCCCTCTTTTGGCTCCTGCCGGTCTGACAGGTTTTCCCTTTCGGCTGTATCCCGAACCGGCATATCATGCCGGCTCAGCGGATCAGCCCAAGGTCTGACACCGGCCAGATGCGGAACAGGGCTTTCCCGATAATCTCATCTTTCGAAATATTACCCACACTGGGTTCCCGGCTGTCCGTGCTGTTGTTGCGATTATCCCCCAGCACAAAATACACCTGTTCGCCCAAAGTGATCGGTTCAGAGGCAAGTCCGGCATTTTTGATCTCTTCATAGCCATAAGACTCTTCCAGCACTTCTCCATTGATATAAATGAGACCATCCGAAATCTGAACGGTCTCTCCGGGCAGACCGATAATACGTTTGATAAAATACGTGTCCTCCTGATACTGGAATGGAAAAACAATAACGTCAAAACGCTGCGGATCTGTAAAGCGGTAGGAGATCATATCCACGATAAGCTGATCTCCGTCATTCAGAGCCGGATACATCGAGTCTCCGCGTACCTCCGTACGCTCTCCCACATAATTGACAACCAGATAGACCGCGGCGCAGATGACCGCGATATACAGAATCCAGCTGACTGCCTCACGAACGATACTCTTTTTCTTCCTGCTCCCCTTTTTCAATGACTTTTCCCCTGATTTCCCCTATTGATGCGTCAAAAGTCCAATACTCCCAAGCGGCCAGATTCTCACCCACGCCTTGCCGACGATCGAATCCCGGCTTACATTGCCTACCCGTTCCGTACGGCTGTCCGTGCTGTTGTTACGATTGTCTCCCAGGACAAAATATTCGTCCTCACCGAGCGTAATTTCCTCGGAAGCACGTCCCGGATTCTCAATCGTCTCTTTTCCGTAATCCTCTTCCAGCAATTCCCCATTGATATAAATATTCCCGTCTTCATCAATGCGGACCGTCTCTCCGGGCAGGCCGATGATACGTTTGATATAATACTCACTGGAATCCTCATACGGCTGAAACACGATAATATCGAATCTCTCCGGATCACCGAAACGATAGGAAAGCTTTTCCACGATCAGATTATCGCCGTCTGTCAGCGTATCGTTCATGGAAGAACCGTCCACAACTGTTCTCTGCCCGACATAATGCAGGATCAGCCATGTGGCCAGTATCACAAAAGCAATATAAAAGATCCAGCTTAAAATTTCCCTTTTCGGATCCACCTTTTTTTCCTCATCTGCAGAATTTCCCTGCTCTTTTTCTCTGCTCATTTTTTCATCTTCTTTCTGTTCGAATCAAAACCCGAATAAATTGTTCCATGGCCTTCTTCCGGCTGCGCAATTTTCAAATACCGGATGCAGGCGGAGCTTCCAGTGTGATACGCCCGAGCCTGCCGCTGCGAAAATCATCCAGCACCAGCGCGGCAGCTTTTGTGTAATCCGGCTCGCCGCCCTTCTGCAAACATCCCCGTGCTTTTGCTATCCTGCCAAGCAGTTCCTCCGGGCGGCCATCTTCCTCAATCGGATAACGCCGGGAGAGCAGTCCCGGATATTTCCCCTGAATAAAATCCAGAACCCAGAGGGAAAGCTCTTCCGCCTGCAGGATTTCATCACGAACAGACCCCAGCGCCGCAAGTCTTTGCCCCACTGCCGGATCGTCGATCTTTGGCCACAGGATCCCGGGGGTATCGAGAAGTTCTACATTTTTGTTCAGGCGAATCCATTGCTTTCCGCGCGTAACACCGGGTTTATTCCCGGTCTTCGTACAGGCCTTCCCGGCAAAGGAATTGATAAACGTAGATTTTCCGACATTCGGGATACCGGCGACCATCGCACGCACGGGCCGATTCCGGATCCCGCGTCTTTGATCCCTTTCCAGCTTTTCCCGGCAGGCTTCCTGAATAATGTTCTGGATCTGCTTCATTCCCGCGCCTGATCTGGAATTTACCGCTGCCGCGAAAAATCCGGCATTCTGAAAATAAGCCGTCCACCTGCGGTTCAGGCTCTCGTCAGCCATATCCGCTTTGTTCAGGAGAATCACACGGGATTTGTTTTTTCCTATCTCATCAATATCCGGATTGCGCCCGGAAAGCGGTGCGCGGGCATCTGTCAGTTCGATGACCAGATCGACCAGCCGGATGTCTTCCTGCATCATCCGCCTCGCCTTTGTCATATGCCCGGGGTACCACTGAATGTCCATTTTATGCCTCCTGCTGCCCCGTTCAGTCCACGAATCCACGATGATCTGACGGAGACAGTATAAACCAGACCTTTCCTTCAATGTAGTCGCTCTTAACTACGCCTACATCCGCGAAACGGCTGTCCTCGCTGTTATTTCGATTGTCCCCCAGAACAAAATATTCTCTGTCGCCAAGGGTAATCCCATCCTCAGCCATACCGGCGTTCGTTATAACAGGATAACTCTTTTCCTCCAGATATACAACCCCATCGATATAAATAATTCCGTCTTTGATCTGAATTGTCTCACCTGGAAGTCCGATCACGCGCTTGATGCTGGTATACGCGGTACTGCTGCCATTTGGTTTGAAAGCGATCACATCACCGCGCTTCGGAGAACTGAACTGGTAGGCAAATGTATTCAGAAGAACCGTATCGCCCCCGGAAATAGTCGTATCCATAGATTGTCCGATGTTCGTCCTCGTCTGGCCGAAAAAATATACGACCACATAGGCAAACAGGATGACAACGAGGATTTCAAAAGCCCACAACAGAATTTTTTTCAGCAGGGATGATTTTTTCGTTTTCATAAAAAGTTCTCCCGCATAAAATGTCTTTCTATTAATTCAAGAACCGAACAGCAGGCCACAGACCGCCTGCGGTTCGGAACTGGTGTTTCAAAAACAGGGAAATTACATGACGTAATCTCCCTGATCCATTCCCTTATTTCACAAGTTCTTTTACCTTGGCTCTCTTGCCGACACGTCCTCTCAGGTAATTCAGCTTTGCACGTCTTACTTTACCGCGACGAATCACTTCTACCTTCTCGACGCTCGGAGAATGCAGCGGCCATGTCTTCTCAACACCGACGCCATTGGAATTCTTACGAACCGTAAAAGTCTCGCGGACTCCGCCGCCCTGCTTCTTCATAACGATTCCCTCGAAAACCTGAACTCTCTCACGGTTGCCCTCTTTGATCTTTCCGTAAACGCGAACTGTATCACCTACGGAAAACTGCGGTGCCTCAGCCTTCAGCTGCGCATCCTCAATCTGCTTGATAATATCGCTCATTGTGTTCCTCCTTCATATATTCGACGTTCTTAGTACAAAGAAGTACGAATCACTTTGCGGAATCATAAATCGCTTACACATGGAATTGATCACCATGGATTCGATAAATCTTTCTGTACCAGCGGACCATCTTTACTCACAACGGATTTCAGTCTACCATGATTCTGTTTAAAATGCAAGAAGATATTATATGGTTTTCTGCAATTTTTTACTCGCAGCCCGGAACAACAGCAAAAGGAAAACAGGCGGTCAGCAGCCTGCTGTTCTGAAATACAGTCAATCCGATAAGCTCTCCAGAAACGCGATGTCCTTTTTACCCAATTTGGCATCTTTCAAAAGCTCCGGGCGGTTTTGCATCGTCCGAAGAAGCGATTGTTCCCTGCGCCAGCGGTCCACGTTCCCATGATGCCCGGACAGAAGCACCGGCGGTACCGGTCTGTCTCTCCACACCTCCGGACGGCTGTACTGTGGGTATTCCAGCAAATGATCGGAGAAGCTCTCGGACTGTCCGGATTCCGCATTACTTAAAACCCCGGGTACCATGCGGGAGATCGCGTCCATCATCACCATGGCCGGAAGCTCGCCCCCTGTCAGTACATAATCTCCGATAGAGACCTGATCCGTAACGATAGCTTCAATTACGCGCTCGTCCACACCCTCATAATGCCCGCAGAGGAAGATCAGATTTTCCTCTGCGGCAAGTTCCTGCGCCATCTCCTGATGAAAAACCCGGCCCTGCGGAGTCAGATAAATGACACGCGGACTTTCCGAAACTGCCGGATCTGCCTGAATCTGTTTTTTTACATCTTCATATGCGCGCCAGATCGGCTCCGCCTGCATGACCATCCCCGCGCCGCCGCCATAGGGATAATCGTCAATCCGGCCATTTCCGGTCACGGAATAATCCCGGATGTTGACAGTCTTCAGGGAAAGAAGTCCCTTCGCGATGGCCCGTCCGGTAATGCTGGTATGCATTCCCTGTTCGATCATTTCAGGAAACAGTGTCATTACATAAAAATTCATTCCAGAAGCCCCTCCAGCAAATGAATCCGCATCGTGCCCTTCTCAATATCCACATCCAGAATGCACTGACGGATAGCAGGTATCAATACCTTTCGTCCGTCGTCCAGAGTCACCTCATAAACATCGTTTGCGCCAGTCTGCAGGACATCTGTCAAAATCCCGGACAGGGGACAGTCCTCATCTGTATAAACATGGAGTCCTAACAGATCCGCTATGAAATATTCTCCCTCTTCGAGTTTTACCGCGTTCTCCCGTGTTACATAAAGGGAACAGCCGCGAAACCCTTCGACATCCTCAATCCGGTCAAGTCCCCGGAATTTGACAATCACAATATTTTTAAAAAAACGAACACGCTCAACTTCAAGCTCCCGCATGGTTCCGGGAGTATCCGTATCGGTATCCTTTGATCCGGTGTGTTTTACAGTACTGCCTCTTTGAACACGGCCGGTCATACCGTTCTCTTTTGTCTCAATCAATACGCTCTTCAGGCTGCGAAACCGTGCCGGATCATCTGTCGTCGGAAAGACTTTCACTTCACCGGCAAGACCATGTGTGGTCGTCACAGCGCCGACCCGCAAAATATTCTGCATGATTCATCCTCAACTGTCAAAACTGTTCCGTATCTACACAGATACAGGACAACAGTTATCATCTGTCAGAAAAAGGAGCTGCATGATACTTTGACAGCTCCTCACCCCGAAAACATGGCACCGGACAAAACTGCCCGCTGCCGCCTTTCTTTGTCAACTCTGTGTCGCCACAAGCTGTTACTCCAAAATGTCTACAACGACTTTCTGGTCTTCCCTGGTCGCCGCAGCTTTCACCACCGAGCGGATTGCTTTCGCGATTCTGCCCTGCTTGCCGATCACCTTACCCATATCAGACGGAGCAACCTTCAGTTCAAGCACGAGTGTCTTGCCGCTTTCCCTCTCTGTGACTTCTACCTCATCGGGATTCTCCACCAGAGATTTTGCAATTACTTCCAATAATTCTTTCATATCCGCTCACCTTTGATTGTTGCTTGTCTGTAACTGTGCGTACTTCACAGTTACATTATTTTTCAATGCCGGCCAGCTTGAAAAGCTTTCCGACGGTCTCTGTCGGCTGAGCACCGTTTGCAAGCCACTTTTTCGCAAGCTCCTCATCAATCTTGAACTCGCTCGGGTTCGCGTTCGGGTTGTAAGAACCAATCTCCTCGATGCATCTTCCGTCTCTCGGGGATCTGGAATCTGCTACGATGATTCTATAAAAAGGATTTTTCTTCTTACCCATTCTTCTTAAACGAATCTTTACTGCCATCTCTTTCACCTCCTGTTAAAAATTTAATATGTTAAAAGGGAAGTTTAAACCTGCCTCTTTTAGCACCCTTGCCTCCAAGCATACCGGAATACTGCTTCATCATCTTACGGCTCTGATCAAACTGCTTCACCAGACGGTTCACCTCAGCGATATCGACTCCCGCTCCCGCTGCAATCCTGCGCTTGCGCGACATGTTCAGGATATCCGGATTCGCACGCTCCTTCGGCGTCATGGAATAAATGATCGCCTCAGTCTGCGCCATCTTCTTCTCATCGACTGCGTCCTCAATCTGCTTCATCTGCGAACCGCCGATACCGGGCATCATGCTTAAAACACTGGAGATGCCGCCCATGTTTTTCATCTGGTTCATGCTCTCAAGGTAATCGTCAAATCCGAACGTCGCCTTGCGAAGACGCTGCTCCATTGATTTGGCTTTTTCCTCGTCGATGCTTTCCTGCGCTTTCTCAATCAGAGAGAGTACATCTCCCATGCCAAGAATACGCGACGCCATACGGTCGGGATAAAACTGCTCCAGATCAGAAAGTTTCTCGCCCATACCTGCATACAGGATCGGCTTGCCGCAGGTCGCTTTAATAGAAAGAGCCGCACCGCCTCTGGTATCGCCGTCCAGCTTCGTCAGGATCACACCGTCAATGCCGATCTTCTCCTCAAACATGGAAGCGACATTCACCGCATCCTGTCCGGTCATCGCATCAACCACGAGGATGGTCTGATCTACGGAAACGCTCTCTTTGATCTGCTGCAGCTCGCGCATCATGTCCTCATCAATGTGCAGCCGCCCTGCCGTATCCAGAAATACCAGGTTCAGATTGTGTTCCTTCGCATAGCGAATGGATTCTTCGGCAATATGCACCGGATTCTCCTTATCGCCCATCGAAAAGACCTCAACACCCTGCTTCTCACCGTTAATCTCGAGCTGCCGGATCGCCGCCGGACGATAAACGTCGCAGGCCACAAGCAAAGGCCTTCGTCCCTTTGACTTAAACTTTCCGGCAAGCTTCGCCGCAGTCGTTGTCTTGCCCGCACCCTGAAGACCGGCCATCATGATGACCGTCACTTCATTGGCAGGGCGCAGCGCGATCTCCGTCGTCTCTGACCCCATCAGGGAGGTCAGCTCGTCATTAACGATCTTGATCACCATCTGTCCCGGATTCAGACCGTTCATCACATCCTGGCCGATGGCCTTTTCCTCGACCGACTTGACAAACTGCTTCACAACCTTAAAGCTGACATCTGCCTCCAGAAGCGCCATCTTCACTTCTTTGAGTGCGGCCTTTACATCCGCTTCTGTCAGACGCCCCTTGCTTCGAAGGTTTTTAAAAACATTCTGCAGTTTTTCTGATAAGCTTTCAAAAGCCATTCGAATACTCCTCTTAAAGTTCCTCCAGAATTCTTTCAGATAACTCAGAGACCTGATGAGCAAAGTCTGTCTTGTCAATACCAGACGCATCTGCGGACAGTTCCTGAAGCTTAAGCACACTCTCACGGATATTCTGAAAACGTTCCACCAGATGGAGTCTGGATTCGTACTCTTCCATCTGCTTCTCGCAGCGCTTCACCAGATCATGTACACCCTGACGGCTGATGTCGAACATCTCCGCGGCCTCTGAATACGAAAGATCATCCTGTACCACTGCTTCATATACGGTTCTCTGATGCTCCGTAAGCAGTTCTCCATAAAAATCATAAAGAAGTGACTGCCGCAATACCTCATCCATTTCTGATCACCGCTGCCTATCTTACTCGGAAAAAGGATGCCTGTCAAGTGTTTTTTCTTGACAGGCTCAAAATTTTATGGGCCATTTATGATAATGTCCTTATATACCACAAGAGAAAATGTC
>JAJQIL010000051.1 GCA_021199235.1 Lachnospiraceae bacterium
CTCCGGGGCTTATGTTAAAAATTTTTCAGGACATTTTCAAAAACGCTTGACACCAGTTTTTTTCAAACGTTTTTTAAAAAACGCCTGCAAAAAACGCCTGCCGCCTGAATCATCCCAGTGCCACATCCAGTACCATCATCAACGCAAATCCGACAGCAAATCCGATTGTTCCCAGATTGCTGTGCTCTCCTGCCGACGCTTCCGGAATCAGTTCCTCCACTACCACATAAAGCATTGAACCAGCCGCAAACGCGAGAAGATACGGCAGAAACGGCGTCACAAACCGTGAAAGCATAATCGTAATCGCTGCACCGATCGGCTCTACGATTCCGGATAGCATTCCAAATACAAACGCTTTTGCCCGGCTCATACTGCCGCTGCTCCGAAGCGGAAGACTGATCACTGCTCCTTCGGGGAAATTCTGTATGGCAATTCCTGCTGAGAGTGCCAGTGCTGCAGCTCCTGTGATCTGTGTCTGGCCGGAAAGCACACCGGCAAACACCACACCAACTGCCATTCCTTCCGGAATATTGTGCAGTGTTACAGCGAGCAGTAGCATTGTCGTCTTTGATAATCCGCAGACTGGCCCTTCCGCCCTCTCACTGTCCAGATGCAAATGCGGGATCAGCATATCCATAAGAAGCAAAAAGGCAAAGCCGATGAGCAATCCGATCAGTGCCGGAAAAAACGCAAATCTTCCTAAATTATCCGACATATCCATTGCTGGTATCAGCAGGGACCAAACTGAAGCAGCCACCATAACACCAGAGGCAAATCCAAGCAGACTTTTCTGCAGTCCGGGTCTCAAATCATTTTTCAGAAAAAACACACATGCCGCTCCCAGGCTGGTGCCGATAAAAGGAATCAGCAGGCCAGGCAATACAACAGATATCATCCGGTCTCCTCTCAGATCTTCATACGGCATACTTTTTCACAGTATATGTGTGCGCATCTTTTTTGGTTCCGCAGGTACCGTTCAGTACCTTCCTGTATTATTTATCCATTCATACGTACCTCGCAGAAAGTACAAAATACTGTCCTGAACAGGTATGTTCCGTCTTAAAACTCATTGGATCACAATATCCTCCAGTCTGCGTTTCGGAACATAATGTACATCATTTTCATCCCGGTAATAATTTGTCGACTCATCCGGTCCTGCTTCTGTAAGAATAACCTTCTCCGCAGGTTTCCCGATTGCTACCACCAGAAGCGGAATCAGATATTCCGGAAGCTGAGACGCCTCAGAAATCTGTGCCGGACTGAAGTTACCGATCATACAGCCCCCCAGCCCCATTTCTGTCGCAGAGAGCAGAATCGTCTGAGCTGCAATCCCCACATCACGCGTAAAACGAGCCGTCGACTCCCACACGCGTGTATCCTGACAGATTACAATAAAAGCAGTCGGGCACATACCTTTATGCGGCAGTTCCATGTCAGGCAGACCTCTGGCCCATTTTGTGAGTGGCTGTATGCGGTCCACATCCGCTTTCTCGTAAGCGAGATAATACCGTAGCGGCTGCTGATTCACACTGGACGCAGTCAATCGGGCACAATCCACCATTTCAAGAAGTTCTTCGCGGCTTACACGGCGATTCTCATCGAATCCGCGATAGCTGCGGTTCGCCTTCACAAGATTCTTAAACTCCATTTTAGCTCCTCCTCGTTTAAAGCATGTCCAGCCAATAACCGTTCAGATTTACTCGCAGCACAGCTGCTCATTGACCCTCGAGATTTCCTGCTGCAAGCAGCGCAAATCTCTTCGGGTCACATGATCACCAAAAATTATCGGATGTATTTTTTCATTCTAGCAAAGAAATATGTCTCTGTGCAAGTATATTTTCATCAGGCAAGTCAGAAAAAGTCCATAAGTGCACTATTCTTCGGACAGTCCACATTATGCGGGATTCATTTCCTCAGGAAGCCTGAAGCCTTCACCGATCACTTCATTCGATTCCACAATAATCACGAACGCTCCAGCATCTACCTCATGCGCCAGATTTCGTATTCTGTACATTTCTTTTCTTCCGCTTGCGCACAGGACAACGCTCTTATCCTCACCGCTGTATCCTCCGGCACCCTTTAAGATTGTCGCTCCCCGTCCGGCCTTCTCATCAATCATTTCGACCATTTTCTCCGGAGCATCTGTCACAATCAACGTCAGCTTCCCGGAGTTTGTACCGTAAAGTACGCGATCCAAAACCGATGTATACAGGTAATTCAGAATAATGCCGTAAATAACCGCATCAACATCTCCAAACAGCATTCCGCTTATCAGGATCACAAAAACATCCAGACTAAAAGCAATCCTGCCAGGAGAAAGATGAGGACGGTAATAATGAATCGTCATCATGATAAAATCAAACCCACCGGTAGAAGAATCCCGCATAAATGCTAACGCATAACCAAGCCCGCAAAAAACTCCGGCACAGATTGCCGCAAGCATAAGATCTCCATGATAAGCAGGCAATTCGGGACCCAGAACATCAATCATAACAGAAGTAATTAATGTTGTCTTAAGGGAATTCAGATAAAACTGTTTACCAAGCGTCCGATAGCAGCATAGAATGATTGGAATATTGAGTGCAATCGTCATTACGCCAACCGGTAATCCTAAAAGATGATAAAAAATCATTGCAACACCGGACACTCCGGCCACCGGAAAATCAGCGGGTATGGCAAAGCTGTAAAATGCCGCCGCCAGAAGAATTCCGCTGAGAACATCTGTCAGAATATTCATAAACTGATTCTGCATTTTTCGCATAAACATCAACCTCCTCACACAGCCATTTGAATCGAGTAGGAGGCGGCTTGCTGGCTCCTGCTCGCGCGCGGGCTGTGTTCGGTGCCAACCGGATAAATTTCTCACGCAGCCCTGCGCACAAATAAAAAAACAGCTGACAAAAAATCTGTCTGCTGCTTTATTATCAACTATTTGTATCTTTTTATTCTTCAAAAATGCCGGCTACCGGACTTGAACCGGTACGAGGTCGCCCCCGAGGGATTTTAAGTCCCTTGCGTCTGCCAATTCCGCCAAGCCGGCAATGTTTCATAATCCGATAAGTAGCATCAGAGAAACTCATCAGATAGTTTGAGCACAGGGAAAATCTTCCCTATGCTCAAGCGACCCAGATGAGACTCGAACTCACGACCTCCGCCGTGACAGGGCGGCGCTCTAACCAACTGAGCCACTGGGCCATATTGCTTTATCAATCGTCACCTGTAAATCTGGTTAAAAATGGACCTTCGGGGACTCGAACCCAGGACCGACCGGTTATGAGCCGGTTGCTCTAACCAACTGAGCTAAAGGTCCAAAGAGCCGATGATCGGACTCGAACCGATAACCTGCTGATTACAAATCAGCTGCTCTGCCAATTGAGCCACATCGGCATATACATCCTCACAAAATGCTGTTCATAATCCAAAAACTTAAAATCCGGTCACGAATGATGGCACTCTTAATAGCAGTTTCTATATATAAAAAAACTCCCCGAGTTGGGCTCGAACCAACAACCCCTCGGTTAACAGCCGAGTGCT
>JAJQIL010000061.1 GCA_021199235.1 Lachnospiraceae bacterium
TGCGGTAATCGTCAACGAGCATCTTTGCCAGGTCTATTTTTTTACGGAGCGCATAAAGAACCTTACGGTCAATCGTTCCTTTGCAAACGAGGTAGATGTAATGGCAGTTCTCTTTTTGTCCCGCCCTGTGGATGCGGGCCTTTGCCTGCTCGAAATTGCTCATACTATAGTCGAGGGAATAAAATACCATTGTGGACGCTGCAGTCAGAGTAATGCCGAGACCAGCCGCCGCAATCTGCCCCACAAATACACGGCACTTATCGTCATACTGGAAGCGATGTATTTCATCATCACGGTTCTTAATGCCACCGCGAATGATTGCGTATCCGATTTTCTTCTTTTCCAAAAGCTCCTGGATATCATCCAGTTCCGGCACGAACCGAGCCATGATAACGAGCTTTTTATCCTCTGCCATAGCGGTATCGATAATATCGGAAAGGGCGTCCAGCTTTGCCTTGCTCACGTTATTGACTGCGCCATCATCGTCGGTCAAATGCCCACCCGTTATCTGCGACAGGCGCAAAAGACGTGTCAGGATATTGGCTGTTGTGACCTCCGAATCGTCCAGTTCCGCATAGCTTTCATCTTCGATGGAGTCATATAGTTTCAGGGCGTCCTTTTCCAAATCCACCGAGCGGACTTCCTCCGTAATCTCCGGCAGATCCAAGCACTCGGTTTTCGTCACACGAAAAGCGATGGAGTGCATTTTCCGCAGGAAATCATCCGTCATCCACTTTCTGAAGATAGGGGTATGCAAGCCATAGCCGCCCATGTCAAAATACTGGCTGCGGAAGGAATAGAACGATGTACCGAATATCTGGGGATTTAAGAAGCGGTACTGCGAAAAAACATCCATCTCCCTGTTCGTGATAACCGTACCCGTCAGCAGTAATTTGTATTTTGCCTTATCACCGAGATGGTGCATCCCCTTGCTCTGGGAGGTACGGTTTTCCTTCAATTTGTGCCCCTCGTCCGCAATGATAAGGTCAGCGTTATAGGCAAGCAGTTCTTTCTCCAGTCTCCACGCCGATTCATAATTAACGACTACTACCTGCAGCCCCTCGCCGGACAGCTTCGCCAGCTGCTCTTTTTTCTTTGCCGCCGTACCTTTCAAAATGGTCAGCGTATACGGAAAGTCAGAAAATTTGTCGAATTCCTCCTGCCACACGCCCAGAATGGAAAGGGGAGCGACAATCAGCACCCTGTCAACCTTCCCGTGCTGATACAGGCAGCCAGCCACGGCAACGCTCACCAGAGTCTTGCCGGTGCCCATTTCCATCAAAAGCGCCACACCACGGCTTTTCAGCCGGTTATCGAAAACACCGAATTTATCACAGGTGAATTCGAACGCCCGTTTCTGATGCTCATACGGCGCAGCCTTAATCGGCATCATCAGTTCGATATTGTTACTCATCGCAGCCACCCCGCATTTCCTGGATTTCGATTCCCTGCACAGTCTCACCCGGAGCCAAGACAAGGATTTCGCAAAAATCTCCGAAGAGAAGTGTGAGCAGTCTCTTAGGCAAACGCACACGGCTGCTCTCCATCACTTCCTGTTTATCGCCGCTGCAGTTGGCAACGCTGATTTTTACTCTGTGTTTTAAGTTCATAAAATTTTCCTCCTGTTCTTTATGGATTGGGAGGAGGGGTTGTCCTTCCTCTGGTACAAGCCGAAAAAGTCAACCCCGTTCCTTTTCCGGCTGTTATTCCTTACTGTGTTTCTTGTGTTCCTGTTTCGGCTTTTCTACGCCGAATTCCTTACACGCCTTTGTGATAATCCTGTCCCAGCGGCCGTGGACAGCCTGCCTTGTGACTTTCTTTCCCGTAGCCGTTTCCTCTTCACGGCGGATATCCTCCAGGTATTTCATCTCGCCGAGGTGTCCGTAAACCATGTCCTGCTGCTCCGGCTTGAGCTTCTCATGGATAAATGTCTCTGCCTGCGCCACCTTCGGGTCAACAGGCTGCTCCTCCGGGAACAGCTGGTCAAACACATCACCGCTGGGGTCAACAATGCTTTCCAGCGGGTCGGCATCGAAGCTGTCCTCATCTTCGGAGTTGCCATGACGGTTATCCCGCTGGTTACGGATGCCATAATCCGCATTCTCCTCGTCATATCGCTCCTGCAGGTCATTGTCGTGGTCGTACTCATCGAGCAGGATGATAATGTCCCTGTTTTCCGCAGTCAGCGGAACGATATCGACCACGACACGTTCCAATTTACCGTTGGCGTGCTTCACCCACTTGGTGTAGACATAGTTGCCGCTCTCATCCACATAGCTGTCACGGTTGTCGTTGAAGTGGCTCTTCTTATCGAAGGGCTGTGAATCGTTGCGTTTTTGCATCTTTGTGTCCTTTCCGTCCGAGGGAAGGACGGTGGAACACAAAAAGAGCCTGCAGTCGAAGATGACCACAGGCTCCGGCAATCCGAAAATGGGCGCAGCAAAGCTAACGGTGGGGCATCTTCGTTTCGAACACAACCTTTATCGCTGTGTCCTCAACTCTTATGCATCCCATCGTCCTTATAGCGCTATTCGGACTAAGAGATTTATTGTGCGGTCGATAACCTCCAACCGCTACATTGATTATCGCATATGTCTGATTTACAATCCCAACTCGCCGAGTTGGCTTCAAAACGCTTGTTTTTCAAGGGATTTCGATTTTTGAGCATAAAAAAAGGACCCCTTTCGGGGTCCAAAACCAACTCAACGAGTTATCAACTTTTATGAATTTTTTTCTTTCGTTCCGAGTTCCGTCAATTTCGCAGCTGCAAGCATACCATTGAAATCATTCAGTGAAATGCCTGGGAACCGCTCTAATATGTTAACGTATGTCTTTGTTGGCTCGTGATAGGCATCAAGCGTATTGGCTGATTTCTCGAAGATTTTTTCTATAATTCGGAGGCGAAGCCTTAAACCAACACATATAGCCATAAGATTATCCGTGCCCACCTTATTAAACTGATTGTTCTTGATTTTTCCGTGATAATTGGGATGCAGTCCCGTATGCTCTGCAAATGTTGAAGGTGCTGTCCAATGGTGGCGTTCCATAAGAAACCACAAACAATCGCACAGTGACTTTCCGGGATTTCCTAACATTCCCAGCAGTTCACATTCTTCATCTTCATCATAAGCAGGGATAGAAGCATAAGCCGCCTTGTACGAATCCTCTACTTTCAGGTTCTCCAAATTTGCCTGTGCTCTCGGATTAAAGAGAAGTATTCTTTTATCAATATCTTCAGCTTTAACTGCTGTTCTATAGAAGCAGCATAGTCCCTCAAGGTCTTCTTGTGCGTATTTATAATTTTTCCAGCGATGCTCTTGGATATTAAGAACGCATTTCTGAAGATTGCGTTTTGCCGTGCTGGTGAGGCACGGTTTTCCGCTCTTAAATGTGACATATTTTGAAGAAGCCAGCACAAAATAGCCGTCTGCGAATACAAAATCTCCATTATCGATCCATCTTTTCAGAGTAGGGTTTGCATTCATTAGCCGGAAAGCTTCAAGAGCATCCAATTTCTGAAAATCGTTTCGTTCCAGTATGTCAGCAAACACATCGGTGTAATCTGGAAGCTGTGAAATTGTCGATTCCATTCCGACTTCAAGTAAACGATACTTTGCAGAGCTTCGAGAGACAACGAAGAACTGGCTAAGAGATTCTATCAACTCATCACATGAAGCGGAATCCCGTTGTTCCTCTAATAGTTCCATTGCTTTCTGTCGAAATGTACTCTTGGGCATGAGAATTCGAGGAGCTAAACGGTGTGCTTGCCATTCCAACCATTTGACTTCATTTGCCTTCGTTTTTTTTCCTTCCGGTGGCTCGTAATATGTTTCGGATTGACGGCACATGATCGGATACAGTTCTTCGGAATCTTCTGCATTTTTTAACGCCAAAATCTTAAAGTATGCCTTGTCCTTTTCCCAATGCAGAGCTTCATGAATCAGCGTGTTGCGCTTGGTCCCTTCGCCATACATTGCCTCAGACTCAGGGTCTATTAATATTGTTCCTGCCGGATACCATACAGATTTAACACTTCCAGTTTCCCGATCATATACATCAACTTCTCCATCGAGCAACAGGCAGCAACCGAAAACATCCAAATTCCGAGATAGGGATGCTTCAGCGACAGTCAGCTTTAAATCCTGCAATATTTTATCTACAGGCAGGGGCATTGGGGTTTCCAGTGCCTCTTTGCAGTTCTTTTGCAGGAATTTGCGGGCATAATCATCTAACCGATTCTTACCGAGAATCAATGCGCCTGTTTTTTTATTTACATCATAAATATCGCTCGATGTCGGTTTCTTCGTCATCTGTATCGGCTTCTCCTTTTTCCAGATAGTCAAGAGGCATTGTGTTCAGCATTTTCTTTGCCTCCCGCCATGTCGGGCAGAATTCCTCGACCAGTGCATGAAATCTGTGAGTATGATTTTTCTCCAACAAATGAACAAGCTCATGAATGACAACGTAATCGAGACATTCCATCGGCTTCTTTGCAAGTTGAAGGTTAATCCATATTCTGCGCTTATCAATGTTGCAGGTACCCCACCTTGTTTTCATATTTTTTATTCTATATTCTTCTGCGTGAACTCCTGTCTTTTTTTCACATCGCAAAATTACACTATCAAGTACACGCCGGAGTTCCTGTCGATACCATTCAGTCATCAGGACCTCTCTCGAATCGGAATCCGTTCCTTCCGGCACAGTCATAATAATTTTTGTTGGGGTCTTAATTATGTTGCGTTTGGTTCCTTCATACACCACCTGTAAACGATAGGGCTTACCCCATAAATAATGAGACTCACCTGAAACATATTCACGCTTGCTCTGACGCTCCTGCGCCAGCATCCTATCTCTGATTTTAGTGATTTCCGGCAGCTTTTTCAGGACAAAAAGTTCTATATCTTCCTTTTTTACATCCATCGGTGTGCTGACGGTCACATTTCCTTCCGGTGGTTTAACCCGTATATAGAGATTTTTCAGATTGCTTTTTCTGATAATCTCAACGGGCAAACCACCGATAACAACTTCCTCATTACGCATTATACTCTTCCTGCCTCCTGGCTATATCGAAAACATCGTTTGTATCCTCCGCGGCTTTGTCCTCGGTATACCTATGAAGCAATAGTTTTTGATAAATTGCAAGTCTTATTTTTTGTTGTTTCTGAAAATTTTTCTTCCAATCAGGGCGGATGGCAACACGAATAGCACCATCGACATCAACGGTGATTTCTGCATCTTCTTCAAAATAGTCATAGAGTGCGCGCTTTGCAGCACTGTCCCTAATCTCATCAGGATACCTGTCATCAGTCTCAGGGTGAAGGATTGCCTCTGCCAGTTCTACAACTTGTCTCAAATACTCCTCATAGCTCATAGCCTCGGCCTTGCGCTGCATGATAATTTTTCTGAGCATTTCCGACAGTTTACCATAATAAACGCTGTTGGAACTCATCTTCTTGACAATCTCATGCTGCAAGTTGTTGTCAATCGTCTCGGCCTTTGCTTCTTCATCTCCGGGCAGGTCCTTCACCAAATCAACAGGAGTGGTAGTTTTCCCCTGGAGGAGCAGTTCGACGATGGACATATTTCCCAGCTCGCTGACTATCTTCGTATCCTCTGCACGGATATATGTGTCGAGGATGTAGCGCATATCTGCCTCATATGGCTTGAGGTCAATATAATCGCAACTTGCCAGCTTAATCATTTCTTTGATTTTATTATAGCCGGAGATTTCCCCACGCAGATATTCGACCTCCGTTTCGGTATAATTATAATCGGGGACAAGTCTGTCGCAGCAGTTGGCAAATGAACGAGATAAAGCCGCTGTCAGTGCGTACAAAGTATCCCTCCGTGCGGTTTTCTCATCATCTTCGCTGTCATCGCCACAGAAATACTCAATGTAATCTGTATCAGCCTGCGGCATAGGAACATTTTCTACCAACGCCTCCAACGAAGCCAGTGTCCCTTCAAGTTCGGATTTAGCTTCATCATATCGATTTTTAATGAGGCCATCTACATCTTCCTTGTCAAAGCCGTCAAACGCCTCAGAAGTGTAATCAGCGACCGCCAGCTGCACGTTACGGAACAAATCCATGTAATCCACAATATAACCATAATCCTTGTCTTCGCCGTCCGGCCGATTGACACGGCAGATTGCCTGGAAAAGGTCATGGTCGCGCATGGACTTATCTATGTACAGATAGGTAGCGCTTGGCGCATCGAACCCGGTCAGTAGCTTATCCACTACGATGAGGAGCTTCATTTTTGCCGGTTCTTCCTTGAACTGCTCCTTGGCTTCTTTCTCAAATTCAGCCAACTTTTTGCCGCCGAGCATCCGCTCATAGACTCTCTTTTTATACTCTTCTTCGCTTTCCTGCATGGGATCAGAAGTTGCTGTTCTAACGCTTTGAGTGGTCGGCTCATAAGACGTTACTACAGCACATTTTGTAAAGCCCATACTCATAAAAATTTCCCAGTATCTGCAAGCCTCATAGATACTGTTTGCCACAAGCATAGCTGTGCCTCGGTCGGATTTGAGCCTCGGTTTCATGCTCATATCAAAAACAATATCAGCCGCAATCTTCTCCAGCCGCTGTTTAGAACTGTAGAGCTTGTTGATTGACGTCCAACTCTGTTTCAATTGGAGCTTTGCCCGCTCCGTCAGTCCCTGTGTTTTCTGCTCAAACCACAAATCCACCTTGTCCTGGCTGGATAAATCCTGGTCCACGTCTCGTGCTTCATAGCGCAAATCGAGAACGACACCATCAGCCACACCTTCGTCGAATTTATAGGTGTGGATGTAGGTTCCAAACGTCTCCAAGCTCGTCTGCTTATCCGTTTTCAAAAGGGGAGTGCCTGTAAAACCGATTAAAATTGCATCCGGCATCAATGTTTTCACAGCCTCGTGCAGCTTGCCGGAGTTGGTACGATGGCACTCATCTATGAAAGCGACAATATTGCCTTTCGCCTTGAAATCTTTCGGTAAATCTTTCAGAAGTTCCTTCCGATACTGGTCAATGTCTGACTGCTTGCCTGCATTATGCCCATATTTATGAATAAGAGAGCAGATAATCGAATCCTCATTCTTATCCAGGATAGCACGAAGGTCGGCACAGCTTTTTGCCCTGCGCACCTTTTCATCCACGTCAATAAAAAGGCTCTCAATCTGGTCATCCAACTCGTCTCTGTCTGTAATAATCACGACACGGCTGTCTGTGACATTTTCAATAATCCACTTTGTGAGCCACACCATAATAAGCGACTTGCCGGAACCCTGAGTGTTCCAAATGATGCCGCCCTCATTTTCCTGGATTCTCTTCCTGGCAGCAATGTTCGCAAAATACTGATTGTGCCTTGCTACTTTCTTTATGCCGGCATCGAAAATCACAAAATCATGAATGATGGAAAGGAAACGCTCCTTCTGGCACAGGGAAACGACACCGTTTCTCAGACGGTTATTTTCCTTTTTCTGAAGCTCTTTGATTTTTGCGGACAGCGCATCTGCTGCCTTTTTATCCTCTTTCCACTGGAGATAATATTTCTCTGTAGTGTCCGTGGTTCCATAATAAAGCCCCTGCGATTCGTTTCCGGCAAAGAGCAGTTGCATCGTTCCGAAAAAGTTCAGAATATACTCCGGCTTTTGGTTTGTGAGCATCTGACGGATGCCTTTGCCTGCACTGACATAGGAACTTTTCAGTTCAAACATACCAAGTGCGATGCCATTGACATACAGGATAACATCAGGACGCTTTCTCAAAACGCCATCAGTGCAGAGGACGGTCACTTCCTCTGCCACATAAAAATCATTTCTGTTAATGTTCTCCCAATCAATGTAATGTACAGTTGGCCGATTTCTATTTTCGTCTTTTGCTCCCTGCCGACCATAACGCAAAAGAGAGTACACACTTCGGTTAATTTGATATAAGGAATCTACCTGGTTGTTGACTGCACTCAAAAGGTCACGCATGGCGACCTTAATCTGGTCATCACTGTACCCACGTTTTTTCAAATTCGCTGTCAGCAAATCTTCCTTAACCGGCGTGTTATCCTGTTCCTCCAGATTGCCGAGATAGGTATAGCCCAAATCGTCAACGAGCCAGTGCAAGACTCTGTTTTGTAATTTTTTCTCCGCATCCACCGTTGCCATCTCGTATACCTCCTTTAGACCGTCAGATGAACACGTCCTGTCAGCAAGTCATCCATTGCGCCTTCTCTGATTTGAATCATCTTATCCCTTTCTGCCTCCAGTGCTTCGATTTCATCATCCATTGCAGTTAGAACAGCCGCTATAGCTTTTTGTTCAGCGACATCACCAGGCATTTTCACAACAACTGCCTTTATCAGCTTCTTGTTTAGGCCTCCACGTCCGCCGTCTCCAGAAGACAATTCTCGCAAATATAAATATAGGCTTTCAATCAAATAAAACAAAAATTCAGAATCACATTTTTCATTGGTAACAAGTGCAGCCAATGACTGGTTTAATGCCATCGATTCCAAAAGATACGCGGCTGTCCCTCTTGTTTTTCCTTGCCCCGCCAGTGCAATAAGAACCGATTTGCTCGGTGCTATTTTTGCAGAGGAATTCTGTAAACCAATTTCTGTAATATATGCTGTAGGTTTGCTTACCCGTTTTTGATGAATCTCGGTGGAAGATAACCATGGAATTTTCCCACCATAATACTCGGGATGCGCAGTAGCAGGTGTTCCACCCGTGATAATTGTTTGTGTTACCTCGTCAATGGAATTTTCCACCCACCCATCATCGAAACCCTCCAGCCTTGTCCGACCGCTCATCAAATCCTCCAGCGCACCATCACGGATGCCCTTTTTCTTTTCAATCAGTTCAGCAAGGTCATCGATGTAATCATCAAAGCATGAAAGGTTTTCAACTATTCTATTCTGCTCAGGCAATGAAGGATGCGGAAATTCCATCTCCGCAATCATCGCTCTCCTCACAGAATCAACAGAGGATTTGGCTGTATATTTTTCCACTTCGTTGATAAAGTTCCTCGAAAAATAATAATAAAAATATTTTCCGGTTACTTTTCTGAAGTCGCTCATAACATAGACCCGTTGATGTGCTGCAAACTTTCCATTTATATAATGAAATACTTTGCCTGTTCCCACACCATCTCCAGCCGTCAATACAGCTTCACAATCAAAGTCAGATACATTTATACGCTCAACAATAGGTGAACGAACAAAGAATGGATACCTGCCATTGTATATGTTATCTTGCGTATCCCTGCATCCCGTAGTTATATCAGAAATATTTGAAACTTTATCGATTTCCCAATCTGCCGGATAAGTTACCATTTGTATCCCATCCTTCCCAGAGCCGACATAACCGCCTCCCGTGATTTCGCCGTTCTATCCTCGATTTCTCCAAGGGTATGTTCGTAGCGTTTTGCAATCAGCAACACCTTGGAGGACAATGTATTCAGGACTTGCTCGACCTCATCACTAACATCACCTGCCAGTTTCGCCATCCATTTCTTGTCGAAGAGAAGGTGTTTGATTTCTTCTACGGTCAGTTCGCTGTATTTGGCTTCGACCTTATCATCGAGAGCTTTACGGGCATCCTTGATTTTTTTGTCCACGGCATCTTTTTCATCCGTCTTCTCAGCATATGCTGTCAGCGCTGCATATTCATCACTATAGATTTCAGGTACTACGGCAGTATCGGCAGCAAGTCGCATCGCCGCTGTGATTTTTGCTTTTCCAAACTTACCATTTTTATTCCGCAGTTCAAATTCAGCCAGTTCCGGCACCTCAACAATCAGCGCCTCCATTGAATCGGTATTGCCCTCATCAAAAAGTGCCGCCAGTTTTGTCATGGCATCCATAACAGAGGATGTCTTTCTTGCGTCCAGCTCCTTCAACCGCTTAGTCAGGTTAGCCTTTGGAATGCTGTCGCCCTTGTCGTTCAATACATCTTTCAGCAATCCGTCCTCGCCGGATTCCTCTTCGCGCATCTCATCCAGTTCGCCTTCCAGTGCAGCGGACTGCTCCATGAGTGCATTGATGGCTGCCAGATCGTCTGTAAAATACACCGCCTCAATAATTTCTCTCGGAATCAGCGCACCCTCAAAGGATTTCACTTTAGAGGTATCGTCCACGGAGATGGTTTCTCCGTTTTCATCCTTTGCCTTTTTCTTGGCGTATTCGTACTCGATTTCTCTGCCGATTTCATATCCACTGGCCTTAATGGCATACACATCATCCTGCAGCTTCGCATTCCAGTAATTCAGCAAACAGTCATATACATCATAATTATCGAGGAGTCTGGCAGGTTCATAGGCTTCAAGCAGCATAGCACCCAACCTGCGAATTAGCTCCTTCGGATTTGTATCCGCAGTAATGCCCATCAGAATATCTTTTACAGCTGCTTTCCACTGTAAAAATATAGTTTCAGCTTCCTTCTGCTTTTCAGCAAGCACACTCTCATCCTGTCCGATGACACTCTCAATTTCGCCGGATGGAAGGGCGAGATTATAAACGCTATGCGTCGCATCTGTGCAAGTGAAAATTTCCTCTTTCAGTTCAGGAGAAATCGCCCACAACCGTGCCAGGGAATCGATGTCTGTTCCCGGAATGCCACCCTTCAAATGAGCAGCAATATTCTGCGGTAGGGTATCGTCTACTTTCTGAATGTAGCGAGGAACATTCAGGTTTCCGCCATTCTCCACCAAAATCTCATCATAGCTTACAAAGCGTGAATACCCCGGCACTTCGTCTCTATTGATAAAGGTTTGAACGATTTTTTCGATGTCCTGTTCGCGCAATCTGTTTTTATTTCCGTCTTTCTTAAATCCACGGCTGGCATCAATAAGGAAAATGCCATCTCTTTCGTCAGCGTTCTCTTTGTCAATGATAACGATACAAGCAGGGATACCTGTGCCATAAAAGAGGTTAGCGGGAAGACTGACAATTCCTTTAATATAATGTTTTTTCAGGACGGCAATTCGGATAGTTTCCTCCGCGTTCCCTCTGAAAAGCACACCATGAGGCATAATAATACCCGCCTTGCCGTTGCTGTCCAGAGATTTTACAACGTGCAGGAACCATGCGTAGTCGCCGTTTTTCTCCGGCGGCACGCCAAAGCCGTCAAACCGCTTGTATTTATCCTCAGTTGCCTTAATTCCGTCACTCCAGGATTTATCCGAGAACGGAGGATTCATAACGATGAAGTCGAACTTTTTCAGTTCATCAAAATCATCTGTAAATGCGGGGTCAGAAAGTGTATTGCCTTTCTTAATATCACCCGTACCCTTTTGGTGAAGGATTAGATTCATTTTTGCCAAGCCAGCAGTCGCATGGTCTTTCTCCTGACCGAAGATAGTAACGATGGAGTCACCGTCCTCATCCACAGGTGCTTCATCTGCCGCCCGGATTAATAGGCTGCCGCTGCCTGCGGCCGGATCGTACAGAGTCCATTTCTTTGTAGACGACTGCTTGATATCACCAATTCCAATCAGGCGTGCAATAATACGGGAGACCTCACTCGGCGTATAGAACTGTCCCTTGCTCTTGCCTGATTCTTGGGCAAATTTCATCATAAAATACTCGTAAGCATCACCAATAATATCATCGCCGCTTGCTCTGTTATTTTTGAAGTCAATCGCCGGATTTTGGAACACGCCAATCAGACCGGATACCTTGTCCACCAGTTCCTTGCCGGTTCCAAGTTCATCCGGGTTGTTAAAGCTCACATCAGGCAAAGAACCCTGGAGCCTGTTGTCTTCAAGAAATTTTTGGATAATCTTATCAACCCGTTCACCGACATCTGGCTTTCCCTTTGCCTTAATCAAATCATCAAAGGAAGCTCCTTCGCGCACGGTGAACTCCGCAAACGGCTGTCCCTTGTATCGATCAGACACATACTTAAAGAACAGCAGTACAAGAACATAATCCTTATACCTGGCAGGCTCAACGCCGCCTCTTAATTTGTTGCAGGCTTCCCACAACATAGAATACAATTCTGATTTTTTCACAGCCATAGCCCTCTTATATCTCCATTTCTATTCGAAGTTGTCATCATTAATAAACCATTCATCAGTCCATCGCACTTTTTCCACTTGCCACCCAAGCGTCCAACTCGGAGCATTTGAACTTCCACTGCTTACCGATTTTATGTGCAGGAATTCCTTTATTTTTGCGAATCCAATCTCGGATAGTTCCGGGCTTGACTCCTAAATATTCTGCGGCTTCATCAATATTTATCCATTTCTCGTTTCCGATTTCTGCCATTTTGCACCTCCGAACAAGCTCATTACAATACGTCACTTTATATTATATCAGAAGTCGGAGCTGTTTGCAATAGATTTGTTATGATTTTCTGTTGTTTGATGTTGTTTGTTGATGTCAACCTATCCAAACCTATCCTCTATATAGCATTCATGGCAGCAGTATTTTCTATGACTGTTCCCATACACACGAAATTCCTTACCGCAATTCGGACAAACGAAATCGTACCACGCTTTCCGCTCTACCATGTACATATGCGTATTCCACCATTTGCGGCGGCAGGCGTCACAGCAGAACAGCTTTTTCTTCCGCTTCGGATTCTGCGTTATCTCTGCTCCGCAATTCTTGCAGTGGGTGTCATCGTTTACTCCGCCCGGTAGGTCTTTCGCTTTTCCACTCAGACCATATCTGCGGCAGTGAGCCTTGACCGTTTCCATTTTCAAATCCAGTTTTTTAGCAATCGTGCCATAGCCATATCCTTGCATCCTTAATTCTTTGATTGCTTCTTTCTGACTGTCAGTCATCATATACAATTCCTCCCTTTGGCGTGTATTTTGGTATCCTATATTCGATCACCTTATCATCGAGCCACTTGATTCGCAATGTTCCGTCCAGCATGACCGTAATATTGCTGAGTGCGATTACTATGTCATTCTCGTCTGATTGCATTTCCCATATATCTCTTTTCTCAAGGTCACTCATCCAGTGCCGGATTGACTCTGTCTTAGATTTATCCGTAACTGAATTCACAGTATTGACAACTCTCTGAACCACGCCTCTTTTGTATGCCTCTATCCTTGAGGCATCGTGAATAATGTAGTGGAGCAGCTTGTCATAGATTTTAGGCACATGACATTTTTCGCCTTTCCTGCAGGTGTTCTTGCATTGCCATTTCAAGTTATTATAGCTGGTGGAATGCCAGGGGCGAGGATGATACATCTCTCCACAGCCGCCGCAGATAACCTTGCTCGTCAACAGATGCAGCCCACTGTACCGTCCCGGAAAAGAAAGCCGCTCCTCCAGCTTTTCCTGCACATAATCAAAAAGCCACGGGGAGATTATCGCCTCGTGGTCACCTTCAACATAATATTGCGGAACTTCGCCTTCGTTTTTCTTCGTTTTCTTCCTCAGATAGTCTATCGTGAAATCTTTCTGGAGCAGAGCATCGCCCTTGTATTTTTCATTGGAGAGCATACGGCGAATAGTCTGTTGATTCCAAACATCGCCACCTCCGGGAGCGGGTACACCTTCCTCGGTTAGAATGTTCGATATTGTGTGTGGAGTGTACCCCTGCAAGAACAGAAAAAATATCCGTCGAACCGTCACCGCTTGTTCTTCATTCACCACCATTGTATATTTCTCAGGTCCCTTGTCATACCCAAGGAACCGACTGTAGGCAATACTCACTTTGCCATCCGCCATTCGCTTTCGTTGTCCCCATGTTATATTCTCCGATATGGATCGACTCTCCTCCTGCGCCAGCGAAGACATGATTGTCAGTAGAAATTCACCCTTTGAATCTGTGGTGAAGATGTTCTCTTTCTCGAAATAAACACCAACGCCTTTTTCCTTCAGCATTCGGATAGTAGTCACTGTGTCTACCGTGTTTCTCGCAAATCTCGATATAGATTTGGTCAGCACCAAATCAATGCGTCCCGCAAGACAGTCCGCCACCAGCTTATTAAAACCATCCCTGTGCCTTGTACTTAAGCCTGAGATACCGTCATCCACATATATCTGGACAAACTCCCATCCCGGATGTTGCAGTATCTTTTTTCTATAATAATCCGTCTGTGCTGCAAGGCTTGTTTCCTGGTCTTCGCTGTCCGTAGATACCCTTGCGTATGCGGCAACCTTCATCTCGGCTTTTGCCGCTTCTTTGAAAGTTGCAGGTTTCGGAATGGCGGCCAGCTGCGTTACAATTCTATCTGCCATTGACCGTCACCCCATCTCCGATATTGCCGCTTAAGTCCTCAACCTCCAGGAACGGCGGCACATAGTATTCAGCTATCTTATCCAAAGCAAGGCGCATCTCTTTGGACGAAATAACGCCGTCCTTTTCCATATTGAGAAGCAGCCACTTTGCCAGCCTATAATCAACTTCTTTTTCAAACATCGAATTACCTCCTTCCGGTGTAGTATCTATACATTGCTCTAAAAGCCTGGAAAGTCAAGGCCACACGGCAATATTCGATGGTATGCACAAAACGCACCACCCACATAACGATTTATTTTACCTATCGTTACGGAGTAGACCTTTCGTTATGTGCATATCCATAGCGATATTTTTGCACCCACCCCTGCCGAAGTTGCAAATCTGATTTCGCCAATATCAGGACAAAAAAACAAGACCGCTGCACACCCCAGAGGTGACAGAAGGTCTTGCTCCATAATGAAATGTACTACTCCGTAACGAAAAGTGAACGATACGCTGACCGACACCCGCCGATTTCAAACTATGCTCGTTTCACGAAAAGGATACAAAATCCGTATCAATCTTGTAACTGTATCAATCACATATACGAGAATACCTGCTGACAGGTACGGCGGACTTTTAACAAGCTCTGCACACAACAGATTTGTATAATAAAAAAATGGGCTTGTACACCCATAACGATTTGCCCATATTCAACCGTATCGATTTCGCAACTGCTTCATCTATCTGCACGTTGTCTTTGATACAATCTACATACCCCAAATATGTACACAATGAGTCGAAAAAGGCTTGATTTACGGGCATTTTCGCGTGAAATGCCGCCGGAATCGGCTCATTTCGTCCTTTCAGCTTCCTTTCAAAACTGCTACTGGTGGCTGCTCTCGACTTTTCAACTTACCCCGCAAATTTGAGAACGGAGGAAAAATTAAAAAGTGTGAGGAATAATTAAAAGGTTTAGCTGTCACAGGTGGCTAAGGGGTTCTCAATTGGCTAAACGGTGTTTAGCCAATTCCCTTTCATAGCAAGCTAAACCTCACTAAACACCTTTGAAAAAATCAGCCGTGTAAAGATATCATCTAATTGCTTTGCAATGCGATTCGATTCTATTAACGTACCCAATTCAATATTACCCTGCTGACCATGATATGATAAATTTGCAGAAGTAATAAGTGTTTTCTTCTGATCAATCGATATCACTTTGGCATGTAATGCAGCCATTTTATCCTCTGTCTGATGATAGTTGTATATTTTCAGGAAATGTCCTTGATATCTCTTTAATTTGTCAAATTCAGACTGCTTGTCTATATCGTTTACAAAGAATTTGACAAAAACACCGCATTGACTTTTCTGAATTATCACATCTGTAAGGTCAGCAAAATATGAGGACAAAGAATATCCCGTGATTAGTATACTTCTTTCTGCTTCATGTATCATCGACCGAACCACATTCATAGTTGTCCTTGCGTTAATGGCAAAAGATGGGGGCGCAGTTACTACAAGAGAAACTTTATCAGACTCATCTTTATCCATAGCACTTACTATAAGCTTAACGAGTTCATCACATTGCATTTCAGAAAGTTCGGGAAACTTGCTCCGAATCATCGGGACAGCATTTGCTGTGTCATTTGCAACATCCCCCTTGATAGTATTTAAGAGCAACTCCTGATTTATATTTCCACCTGGCATAATTCACCCACCAACTTTCTAAAGTACGAACATTCTTCTCGACCAAAAATTGGAACTACAAGTCCTCGGTCAAGCATTCTATTTCCATTCTCACAGGCAGTTTCTGAAATCATACAACAAGAGTGACAAGCTGCTCCGTTTGAATTTTTACCAGCTGGAAGATTGCTCATGCATTCTGGATCATTTGTGCAAACAAGAGCCTCTTGGAAAGCGTCTTTCATGAGATTAGTTATCTGTTCTATACTTCCAAGTTCCACCAAGCCTCCTAGAGAGCCTTCCTTGTCTGAACTACCTGTGTATAATAGTATACCAGACATTTTGTCACTGAAATAAATTCTTTCTCTGATAGCTGATGAAGAATAGCCTGATGACAGAGACATCTGCTTTATCATTAAATGCGAAAAGGTATGCATTAGAACATAAACCGCGTCTCGCAACACAGTGACCTTCCATTTCTTTGATTCGCAGAATTCACGGTATGAATCAGCATATTTTTGTGAAAGAGCGTTTACTGCGTTAGAATTTAGCCAAGTCTCAAGAGTGGCTTTATTAAACTCTATAAATATTCCTTCCCCATTAACTTCAGCGGCAGGAAGCCAGCGTTCTTGCTTGCCCTTGCTCAAAGCGACAACATTAGGCTGCTCGTCTGCATCAGGATCTGGCGCATCTACCCTAGTAAATCCAAGAAGAACTCGAACTTCTCTAAGTCTGGTTACACGGATTATTCTACTAAAGTACTTTTGCAGATATCTTGGCAGTGTATCTTCCTCGGTCTTAAAATGCTTTTTGTTTGACGCATAAGCAGGATCGTTATGATGTATAATAGCATTATATTCCATCTGCTTTATTTCAGTAAATTCTTTGATATTGCGCATGCGGCGTTCAAGCGCTTCATCAAATTCACTTCTTGTATATGCGGAGAAGTACATCTCATACGTTTTTGTTATGCCTTCATCACCCATCAATTTCTTTGCAAATTCTATATCGCGCAAATGTTCATCAATCAGATTATACAATGGATTAATCCATGGAGGGATTGAAATCGCACTTCTGCTTACAGCAAAATAGACATTCGAAGCACCTCGTTGTGACGGTATAACAGGTTTATTGCAACGCTGATTTTTAACATTAGGTCGGAACGGGTGGTGCCCGGAACATGTCAGTCCTTCAAAATTTTCTCGTTGAGTTGCTCCGTTCATGCTGCGCTTAGCTCCACAAGAACATTCAACCCACATATCCGCTAGAGTAGAAGTATTGCCGATGGAGTACATTTTTAACTTACCATTGCAATCAGAGTCGCCTCTGTGTACCCACCATCTCCACGGAAAGTCTGACATATGCCCATCTTCACAAATTGTAATAAAACGTGAGGGATAGGCAGAGCGATGACACTCTGGGCAAGTAACACCATATTTGAGATACTTATCAAGGTCAAAGTTTTTCCTCGCATCAAAGAGCCTGTTGCATTTCAAATTAGAGCACACATGCCAATATGGAAAGGTCACAACGGGTACATCCCCTGAAAAACTCGTGCGAGGCATATAAAAACAATCGACACCCAAGTATGAAGCAAGTCGGCCATCAATTATTTTTTGACCCTTCTGTTTCCAGTACGATATATCAAGGATTGTCACAGAATCCTTTACCGCATCCACAACAGAACCTGGGCCAAAGGTGGTTATAATTTGATTGGGGCGCAATTCCCCTAATTTATTATTATCAAAAGCCATGTTATTCCTCCGTGTAATAAAACATATTCGCAGAGCTTTCAACCTCACGCATAGAACGTAATGTTGCTTTTTCGTTTTCATCATGCGGCTGCTCATATGGGTTCATCAATCTGTTGTAGTGTTCGGTACCCACAACATAATAGCGAAGCGGCTTAGACTGAGAAGCCTGTAATTTCCACCAATCAATGAACCTGTCAATTTCTTCCTCCGCATCAGCCCTTGCGGAAGGTTTAATGATGTTTAGACGGTCTATTATCAGACTTTTCACAGAATCGAGCTGTTCTTTCGTCAAGGAGCCTATTGCCGCCGCATCGGGATTATTTGCCATATGTGGGAATTTAAGTCTTATGGCTGAAATTATCAATGCATGCATAACGCGGTCCCTCGCTCGCGCGGAGAACGGAGTTGCAGTTGTTCCCTCAACAAATCTGTATAGCTGTGAGTGATATCCGGTAAAATTCTCGTAATGCGATAAGTCGCGCGGACGGTACGCATTATATAATGTGACAACCAAGCCAGGGAAAGCACGTCCAATACGGCTTGTTGCCTGTATGTATTCCGAGTTCTGTTTTGGCTGACCAGTTACAACCATAAGGCCAAGACGATCAACATCCATGCCCACGGCAATCATGTTTGTAGCGATAGCAGTATCTAGACATTCTTTTGAATCACAGGTTGTCTCAAGTTGATTCAGCTTCTCTGGAATCTTGTATGAGGACATTCTGGATGTAATTTCCACATTATGATTAAGATACCGCTCTTTCTCCATGTCATATTTTTTCTTGATGAAATGAATTCTTCTACGAATATCATCTTGTAAAAGTCTAACCGCACCTCCAAGTTCTCGGATACTGTTAAAGTATCCGACTAAAGTATAATATGGGTCGATCACGTCGCTATATTCATCCTTAAGCGAATATGCCGATTGAAGAATAATAGCATAAACTCGGAGCAATGCAGTTTTTACAGACTGTCCCGGAGCGCATATACCTACATATTTTCGGAACGGGTCACTGTCCACTGGTATCTCCCTTATAAAGAAACTGTCGCCTATCTCAAAACCGTTCGGTGGAAATTGCGTCGTGTTTTTTCTAGCGTATAGGCACTTTGTCTGCGCCTCTGCATTCTTGATTGTTGCTGTTGAAACCACGTATTTAGGTTTAATACCATCATGAATGCACATATTCTCAATTATAGTTTCGTATGCACCATATACTGTTCCAAGCGGTCCCGTGATAAGATGAAGCTCATCTTGAATAATCAACTCTGGAGGAAGGAATGGTCTTATGTCGCTGATTGTTGATGCCGGTAATGAATCGGTTTTTTTGTGATGCGCATGCTCCGCTCCAATTGCTACATATCCGTCCCGGCTACATACTCTGTCAACTCTTCCAAAGAGGGCATTAGTATTTACATCCCAAGGAAGACGCGCAAATTTATCCACTGTCGATAAGATTATGGTTGGACACTTGGAGTATATCTCTTCATCAACAAGGTAGACCGGAATTGGTATTCTATCATTCCTATATCTATAAAATTGACAATCACGGTCAGAACAGTATATTTCGATAGACTTTCTATCTGTGTCAATGTTGAAATTCTCTTCTTTAAGCGGTTTCCCACAAAATGGGCATGTAAGAAGCTGTTTATACACATGGTTTTTTGCGCTCCTTGCAGCGTACGGATTATCCGGTTTCTCAATAAATTCTTCGAATTTGTTTGGTGTTACACCGCCTCCAACCCAGAAACCTATGCTGATAGGCTCTGTTCCAAATTTCGGATAGGCCTGCCTTCTAATCATTTCAGCCGCCAGAACCATCTTTGTAATACGGTCTCTTTGTTGCGTAGTAAGTAAACGAAGAGTGTAGCGAAGCATAACCGTTACACCTCCATCAGAATTGTACTCTCCATCATCCGTTGCTCTAAGTCTTCTATTTGCAATTACGAAAGCCATGAGACCAAGATATGCTTCCGTCTTACCTCCGCCTGTAGGGAAGTACAGCAAATCAACAACTTCACGGTCCTTGTGGCGCGGATCGACTATTCCTGCAAGGTTCATAAGAATAAAGGCAATCTGAAAAGGTCGCCAACCGAAGTTGTTATTAGGATTCTTAGGGTTAATGAAGTCTTGAAAACTGCACTCGATCTCTGAGCCGTGCTTCTTTGCATAGCCTTTGATACTATTCTGCAAAAAGATAACACGATTCATAAAACAGAATGCTTCAAACGAGGTATCATCCGTTTCAATGATATGGATTCCTTCTCGAATACGGTTCAATGCATCCTTACAACGCTCAATGACTTTATTTCCGATTTTCTCCTTAAAGTCCTCATTACTCATCTTGGCGTTACCGAGCAAAGTTTTGTTTATCCAACTCTCGTAAGAATCTGCAAGAGTATTAAGCTTTCCTATAGTTTCTTCTTTTTTTGACTTTACCGACATGGTAAATGTGGAGAAGAAATGCTTATCAAAGCCGTCGAGAGCGGCACTGACACCAGGAAATTCATATTCAGGTATGAATGACGATTTCACACAAGTAGTTCTTCCGTTAACTGGTTCATCCCAAACTGCAGCGCATCCACGACCTCGTCCCATAATAGGACGTTGCTCGAAGTAGAATTCATCTGCAGCAAGAATTTCCCTGCAGATATGTTCAGCTACAAACACAGCAGAGCCATTCTCCGCATAAGCTTTGATTTCCACTTGAAACATAATTGCTTCTGCGCTGTTTTCCGGATACTTTCTCTTGTTAATGACATACGCAGTAACAAGAGAATATCCGCCCTTTAAGATAATTCGAGACACATGAACATGGACGTTAGAATCACAAACAAGCTGAAAATCCTTTGTGCGGTTAAAATCGCTAAAAATGACATGAATCGTTTCTTTCATGGGATGGCGCGTGTAAATTGCACGATTGTGTTCCTTCTCATCTTTACCCATATATTTTTGGGAAGACTTTACATAATCTCCCCAAGATACATCCAGATTGATGCTTTCCGTATCAGCTTGAACGTAGAAGCTGATACCAACAGAAGAGGGCAGTTGGAAACGAGTAGCAGAAATAGGCTCGTTGTCATCATCCTCACCAGCCGTAAAATCTTCACCATCTTCAAAAGCCATGTCCGCATCAACTTCCTGTTCACTGGCACAGGAATTGTCCTCATTATCATTTTGAATGTCAAGCATTCCCACAAGGTAGGCATAGCGCGGATTTTCCTCTAGAACCTCTTCTTTGTCTCTTGGACCAATGAGGTCAGTTCTTATGGCATCAATTATTTTTTGCCTTACCTCTGCATATTTAAATCTATCAGCCATTATTTTTCTTCCTCCACGATATGTGCTGTTCCAAGAGTGTATTTGCAAGTATTCCCCAGATGTATATTATCATCAGAAATGAGTTTGTATTCCCACGTCTTATTGTCTGGGTCTGCTGTTGAAGCAAATTTACACCATTTTATTCCTTCTCTTGCTTTCAGTATTACATCTTCCGAGGTCACTTCATTCAAAGCCTTTACTTCAACCATGAATTTCCCATCATTTGTTTCCACCAAAAAATCCGGATTGTACTGTTGGCCAGCTTTCCAAAACAAACCCAGCTGGTTCAGTGGTGGTTTAATCCAACGAATAACATCTGCATCTTCCTCTAAAATGATAGAAAAGATACGTTCTGTATCACTGTCAAAAGCGTTTGCTGGATAGTATGACTTTTTGTACCCAGTAAAGAGATATTTTTTTATATTACTCTTATCATAGAATGGCTTATCAAATTTTACTTTACCATCCTCCTTGACATTTCTCGTAAACTTGCGAAACAGAATAAGATCCTTCTGTACAATATGGATATCATGAGTCTCTTTATCCATATGCTCATATATCTGCTTCCTAATATCATTTACAATCAATGAGGCGTATCGGCGAACAATCCGCCTTTTATCTTCCTCATTGCCTGGTAATTGCTCAAGATATTGTTCCACTACATCGATAACAAAATCTGCATCGTTATACGACAACTCGCTAATTGAATCAAGGAGCATACATGCTAACGTATTCATGGCATCGTTGACTTCAAGAATTTGTGCATCCACAACCGATAGTAACTGTTGATTAACAGCATCAAACCGTTCAATTTTAGCCATGGCAACCTCGAAATCCGCAATGGTACGCTTCACCTTAAAGCGATTAAAGTGTACCTCGGATGTTGTTTGCACAAGTATTTTAGGAACCGAAATGGCTTTTCTTGAATATTCTGTTACCACCTTAGTAAAGTCATCCTTGCTCAGTGGCTGTTTTTTTCCTTTTTCGAGTATCTGAGGAGCTTCTGGTGTTGCTGTTGAAGAAGCAGCAGTAGGACTATCGCCCATTATATCAGGCTGAATATCAAACAAAGACAGCTGAGTTGTATCCTCAACCTTTTTTGTTCGCTGTGAGGCCATGAAGTTCTTCATATATTCCTGATAGATTTCTAACCTTGTTTTCGGATTACTTACCTCAATAAATGATTTTACACCAGATGCTGTAATTGCAAAATCGATTAGTGTAAGCTGTCCATCATCTTCGACTACACTTGAGACTCCAACAGTTTCTGTGTTTTCAACGGTTGCCTTGTCAAGATCACGATAGCGGAAGATATCACTGCTCTTAATTTCGTCAACAAGTTCTCTGTAGTGGTCATGTGCAACGATATCAAGTGAATCTAGGTCTTCGTTGCCTGTCTGCTCACCAAATGGAAGCCTTAGGCCTCGTCCAATAGTCTGCATGGCAAGAATATCGCTTTTGGCAGCATTAAGCGGAATAATCGTATATAAATTGTTTACGTCCCAGCCTTCTTTTAATTTGTATACATGCAAAACGATTTCTATAGGATTCGAAGCGTTTTCTATCGAAAGCAGGAGCCGAATATTTTCCTCAGACTCCTCGCCAGTCTGCTTTGAATGAATCTCTATAACTCTGCCCATATACTTTCCATTCTGAAAATTATCATTGTCAATCAAAGCACGAATTCTCTTGGCATGGTCAGTATCCTTGCATGCAATCAAAACAATCGGTTTTACATAATCTTGATTATGTTCGCTGCAATATTCCCTTAATATTGCTTTGCGATGTTCATGCAAAGTAAGACCATCGCGAATTTTCATCTCCTCAATATCATCTTGATTATACCCAGCCATGTTGGAGCGTCCCATCACAACAGGTATTTTCAAGAAGCCCTCAACCGCTCCACGAGCCAAGTCGTAGGAATATATTACATTTGAGCTTACTTTTGGCGTAGCTGTAAATTCCAATCCGAGAATTGGCTTTAAATAATTGATGGCGTTCATAGATGCTGGTGCATAATATCTATGTGCTTCATCCATACAAACAACAAGATCATCAAATTGCGCCAATACATCGGCAAAAGAAGCTCCTAACGTTTCCTTGAATCTATGAAAATTAAACTGTGTATCCTTTTTACTGTTAAAAATCTTCCCTATATTGAAAATGAAAAGCTGGATCTCAGATGTCTTTTCTATTTCGAGAGACATTTGTTCATACTTTACAGGGTATGTATCATAGTTCTCACCATCATACACTTTGGGTCGCCCCATTTCTGCTTCCAATCCTTTAAATATATACTTTGGGTGGCTTGGATTAGATTCTTTACGCAGCTTGTCATAGATGGTGTTTCCTGGTGCAAGTATGAAAAAGTGCTTGTATCCCTTGGTTTTGTAGAGATAATAAATGCAAGCACCCATAAGCCTAGTTTTACCTATGCCAGTTGCCATGGCGTAGCAAAAAGACGGGAAAGCAAATTTTGTTTTCACATCATGGTTATGTTCACAATATTCTGAGGCAGTTTTCTCCACAGTTTCCTTAGTATCCCGTTTATAATCACAATGTGAACTGATAGCATCGAGGCAGGAGAGCGCTTCTCCCTGTGGAGTTCTCAAACTCATCGCGTATTTAATTTTACTCACAACATCTGACATCTATCTGACCTCACTTTCAAATACACATTTCTCCAGAAGATCTTTCGGTATTTTCTTTATGTCAATATTATCCGGCAATATCATATCCGACTGAATCTTCGTCCCGTAAACAAGGAGAGACTGACCTTCAGCAAGTCGCATGGACAGTGATTTTATGTATTCCGCATTAATAAACTCCATTGTAATATGAATAAAGCGTTTTTCTGACGAATATCCATGAAAACATTCCTGTGGTTTGTAATGGAAACCCTCTATCTTACAGATTGCTTCACATATCATCTCAAATGTATATTCAGGGTTTATCTGATAAATTGGCAGTTTGTCATTTTTCACAAGTAGGCTAGGTGCTAATTCATAAAAATGATAACCGCCACCTCCTTGCCACGAATATTTCTCAGTAACACCAATACGGTCTACGCCATCAACAATTCTATCCATCCTTCTTTTGCACTGGTCATAAGCCTGTTCTCCTAACTCTATTCCAATCCATTTACGTTTCATTTTATGTGCAACAGCAACTGTGGTTCCCGAGCCCAAAAAGGAGTCAAGAATTAAATCCCCTTCATTTGTAGCAATGCTTAAAATACGTTCGACCAGTTTCTCTGGTTTGGGTGTGGCAAATGGATTATCTGGATTAACATCTTTGACTTCTTTTTTTGCGTCTTGAGTAGATCCAACATCATCATATTTCCAAATAGTCATTGGAACACTACCACCTTTTACTTCGCTCAAAAATGTTTTTTTTCGAGGAACGTTATTACCTTTAGCTCCAAACCATATTCTATTATCCTCAACCAACCGTTCAAATTCATCTTTTGTCGATATCCAACTTCGACTCTTAGTAGGTGTTACAATTCTGCCACTAGGAGTTTTAATCGGATAATCCGTAGTAGCGCTATAAGTCCGAGCGGTAAAATCGCTCGATGTCCATGGGCCTCTGGGATCATTATCAGGATTTTTATACCTGTCGTCCATTTCTTGCGTACGAGGAAGTAAGTTCGGTTTCCATACTTCTTTATTTTTAGCATAAACCAATATAAAATCATGTGAATCAGATAACCATCTTGCATCATTTTGAGGAGAAAATTTTTTTTCCCATATCACATTAGCAACAAAATTCTGTCTCATGAATATTTCATCACATAAGACCTTCAAATATGCCTGCTCGTCATCATCAATACTTATCCAAATGGTTCCATCTTCCGACAAAAGGTCCTTTAATAATTTAAGACGATTTCGCATAAGGCTAAGCCAAATGCTATGTTCTAAATTATCATCATACTGTTCAAATGCTGCGCCTGTGTTATATGGCGGGTCGATATATATACATTTAATTCGTCCTGCAAAATCCTGCTGCAATGCTTGTAACGCAATAAGATTATCGCCATGAATTAACATATTTTCACTTGACGCATCTCCATAAGATTTACTCGTATCCTCTATTAAAATACGCGGTTCTACAACCTTATCATCATATTTCCCAACCCAAGTTAATTCCAATCTGCCTGCCTTCTGCATCGTGACTCCTCCTAAAATTTCAGAACAATATTGACCTTCAATACAGGATCAATATTAAACTGAGCATCAAATTCAGCAATTTCCTTTTCTCCGTCAGCCTTGAACTTACTACCTTTCTCATGAAAAGAGGCTTGGCATTTTTCAAGAGCTTTTGATTTCTCTGATATCTTTTTTCTTATATCCATCTTTTCATAAAAATTGTCTGATTCCTTTTCCTGCTCCTTCAACACATCAATTTCAGCATTCATTTCCTGATAGCTTACCACCAGCTGCTCCATCTGTATACGTTCCCAGTTTTCGACTTTTTTTCTGTTATAAGCTTTGATATGCTCTGATTGCTGCTGATACTGTTTATTCATTTCAGCAATCAGATTATCATAAATGCTTTGATATGACTCCATTTCAATATCCGTCGGGGTAAAATAATGAACATCCATATCGTCAATTCTCTCTAACGCGGGCACAAGTTCCGACTCTTTAAAATCTATATAATCACCATTCTCATCGCATAGTAACAGCACCGGAAACAAAAACTGTGCGGAATTACAAAATGCTCCAATGAAAAGTGTGCCGTGTGAGCCAAGGACATTTTCACCCCAATTATCAATTCTCCAATAATATAAGCCCCCATCTAACTCTGGCTTGGCAAAGTTATTCCAGTATTCTACATCGCGAAGGTATTGGTCAATTTCCCGTTTGGTTGCATCGAGAGATTGTTCCTTAGCACCGTTACTTTCCATCAAAAGAAGGTTTCTGAGTTCCCTCGCTTTCTTGTCCTTTTTTGCGTTTAGGCGCCGATCCAGTTTATCAAATGCCTGCTTAAATTGAGCAGTTGTATCGCAGGTCTGATAAATATCAAGCACCATTTTTTCAAAACTTGTGCCTGACTCCAATGCGCCAAGAGCAATATCCGATGCCCCAAATACACCTTCGAAAAGCTCGAACTTCTTTGACAGAATCTCATAAACGCGTTGGTCTGCGGCGTTTTGCGTGTTAAGCAGATTAATTGCGACAACATCATTTTTCTGCCCATAACGATGGCATCTGCCAATTCGCTGTTCAATTTTCATTGGGTTCCATGGCAGATCGTAGTTTATAACAGTGTTACAAAACTGTAGATTTAAGCCTTCAGAGCCAGCATCTGTACAGATCAGTATTTTCGCATTGTCACGAAAATAATCCACAATTGCATGTTTATATTCCACACTGCGACCGTAGTTTGTTGACCCAAAGTTTTTGACCTGCCAAGCCTTATATATTTCCTTTGACATGGTATCGTCAAAATCTCCATTGAAAAGAATTATGTCTTCTTCATTGTATCCTGTTCTTCTTAATTCCGCGGCTATGTATTTTTGAGTGCGTTTTGATTCTGTAAATATAACAACCTTTTCTGCAATGCCTCGGTCATTCTGGTATTCAAAAGCAATCTTAATGGCCGATTCTAACGCAGCAATTTTGGCATTTGTCTTTATTCGACCAGCAACCTCGATTATGGTATTTACTTCATCTAATTCTTCCTGTATAAACTGCTTCTGTATAATTGTATCTTCGTCATCCGTCTCATCAAACTCTGACTCGTCAATTTCATCTTCTACAAAGCTCCAAAACAAATCAAAGCCTTCCTGTGCGTTTGATGACTTCGTACCTTCGTATAGTTTTTCTAGCCTGTTCTTCAAAACCTCAAAGGTTTCAATTACAGCAAAGCTAGAAGAGGCGAGCAGTTTTCTAATTACGAGAATAATCAAAGCGCGATTTGAAGTGGGTATTGAATACAGCAATTCTCGTTTCAGAAAATCATTTACTCGTTGATATAGTTCAATTTCATCCGGGGAAAGAGTAAAGTCAACCGTCTTACAAACTCTTTTTTTGAAATTCATATATTTCGCTACATCCTTACGAAGTGTGCGATAAAGAACTGGGGAAAGTTCTGCTTTTAAATCGGCATAATTTTTGTTTTCAATGTACCGCTCGTTAAAAACTTTTTCACTCCCAAAAATACGTGGGTCAATAAACGAAATCAAACCGTGTAAATCAGTCAAAGAATTTTGCAGCGGTGTAGCAGTCAAAAGTATCTTGGGAATTCCTTTTGAAAGCTCATAAAGATTTTTCGCCCGTTTGGTTCCGTGAAAAACATTTCGGAGATTATGCGCCTCATCTATAATTATAAAATCCCACTTTACATCAGGAAATCGTCTCATGAGCTTGGATGAATAATCATACGATGTTATCACAATTCTCGTTTTTCTGTTATCTGTGAGTCTTGTGTGCCACATATAGCTTTCTTTTTCCACAGTAAGTCTGTCAAGTATGACAGCTTCTAGCCCAAACTTATCCTCTAATTCTATTTCCCATTGCTTTCTTAAAGAGGCTGGCAAGGCAATCAATATACGCTTTGCTCCGGTTTCAAGAACATATTTCAAAACAAGTCCTGCTTCGATGGTCTTCCCAAGGCCAACTTCATCGGCTAAGACAATTCCACCTGTTTTCAGCGATTCAATGGCAGCACAAAAAGCATTGATTTGATGGGGGTTCAATTCAATGTTTGCATCCAAAAGGAAATGAAACGGCGACGCTTCAAGCTCCATTTTTTTATATCTGCTATATTGCTCAAGTAGCAGGTTACTTTCCATCAGTTTCTCCTTTACGTAGCTGCCCTAAAATACCCACTGCTATTCCTTTTGCCATCATTGGAGGTACTGCGTTCCCAATCTGAACAAATTGCGATGTGCGTGGTCCCTCAAAGAAATAGCTATCAGGGAATGATTGTATTCTTGCGGCTTCCCTGACAGTAATAGATCGATGTTGCTCAATATCTGGATGAATAAAGTAATGTCCATCTTTTGAAAGATGTGCCAAAATAGTGTGACAACATGCTTCATCTCCCTCAACAACCTTAAATCTGTCTGTGAACGAATGTCTGTTTTTGTGCGTTTTTAGTTCCTCAGGCAAATCGTTGTAGTTCAAACGCTTATGTCCATCACTCCATAATTGAATAGCCCTCTTATAAATTTTAATATCACGGTCTATATTGGGGCGGCTTTTATGTGACGTTAATACATCATCCGGCGTCCGTATCTCATATTTCACAACATAATCACTTGCCGTTTCTGTGGCATATTTATCTTGGCTTTCACCAGGATGTAGTTTGGGCAAATCAAGAAAAAGGTCATTTACCACAGCACCTGTCTTTATTTCCTTAAACTCAGGATAACTCAAACCGCTATTCTTCAGCCAACCCACAATAATCATTCTTCGTCTGTTTTGCAGAACTCCAAATTTGTGCGCATTTTGTTCTTTACATTCGATCTCATAACCTACACGTTTTAAGTATTTTTGAATATTCTTCCAAGTAGTTCCACCATTAGCAGATTCTATTCCGGTCACGTTCTCAAAGACAAACATACGCGGTTGATATCTTTTTAAAAACCTTGCATACAACCTATACAAATAGTTGCGCGGGTCTTCAGCCATAGGAACTTCCATATGGCTACTTTGTGCTCTTCCTACAAGAGAGTATGCTTGACAAGGCGGACCCCCAACAATAACATCTATATTTGCAATCCCCTTGATTTTCATAATACCATCTATAGTCTTAAAGATGCTCGGCAACGATTCGTCCGACATAGTCTCGTTGATTATAGTCTTAATTATTGATGCAGGAATGTGCTTTAAAAATTCATCACGAGTAATTTCACCCAACATATATTTTTTGTATATGTCCAGACGGTTTATACCCTTCAAATAATAATAGGCATTTCTTGTCTCAAGGGTTTTTGCTGCAAACTCGTTCATTTCCACATGCGCCACTGGCTTAAAACCTGCTTGTAGGAAACCTTCTGATAAGCCGCCTGCCCCAGCAAATAAATCGATAAAATTATAACTACGTTGTTCGTTATCGGTTGGCATCTTAGTTCCTCGTTGTTCTATATTATTTACACCCATGGCTTTTATCTTCGCTGAAGCTACATCATAGGCAAACTTCAAGTGAAGTATCATAATTTGAGTGTCTATCCCAGCACATCCTCTAACCGTGCCCGATATTCCTTAACCACCTCATCCGGCGAAATCACCCGCATTCTTTTTCCAAACTGGAACAGCCAGCCCCAGAAGGTCGGTGATATCTGCACCTTTACGGTGGCGATGTTTCGCTCCTCGACGGAAGTCATCATATTCACGTTCTCGCCGAAACGGTCATAGACAACGCCCGTCAAATCCTTTTCAAATTCGAGAGCGATGGTCTTTTGCTCACCGCCGTACATTTTAAACGCCTGCTCTGTATATTCGGCAACGCCACCGCGAAGCTCTAAGGCTTTTTCCGAGATATCCTCGTCCGTGGCCTCCACGGAGTCCATGCGGTCAACACGGTAGTTGGCCGTGGCATCATGCTTGTCGCTGTATGCGATGAGATAGTAGTTGTCCTCGTTATATACAAGCGATACCGGTTCCACCTCGTAATGGTGTCCATCCTTGCGGTAAACCTTCTCGCGGTTTATGTCTATGTCAAAGTAACGGAAGATGACCTTTTTCTGGCGCTGCATGGCGTCCTCCAAGGCACCTACGTTGTAATAGATATGCTCGTTGCTGTGCTTGCGCGTATTGAAGCACACCAGATTTCCTTTTATGATTTCCGCGCTGTGGGTGCCGCCGAGGTTTGCCAGTTTATCTATCAGTTCGCTGGATTTCTTTTCGGTGATGAAGCTTGCGGCCTGCACGGCATCTATCAGTATCTTAAGCTCCGGGGTGGAGAAGCTCCGTTCTGCCACATAGTAGCCCTTCTTTTTGCCCACCCAGGTCTCAAGGATTTCTATTCCCAGTTCATTTAAGATGTCCACATCCCGGCTCACGACTCTGCGGTCGCAGGGGATATCGCATTTTTCCATGTAATCGCAGATTTGCACGGTTGTCAAAGGGTGCTGCTCATCGGATTCCTGCCGCAGCAGTTCCAGGAGTTTTACCAGTTTTATTTTCTGCCAGTTTTTCTGTGCCATGCCTTGCCTCCGATTATTTGGTTTATTTGGTTTTCCTGCGCCTGAATATAAAAAATCAGTTTCTATTATAATGCAAGCCGTTTCAAAATTCAACGTTTTGTTGTCCTGAATTTGTGACTTCTGCATTTTTCGAGAAAAAAGTTGCGATTTTTCTATTGACGAACACTTGTTTTGCTATTATAATGCTCTCACATGGGACACGTTTCCCAAGTATGTGATACGACACAAAAAAGGAGGACCATTATGTCGGTAAAAAATACGGAGTTTTTCAAGCTGATTGAGGACTTCATTGATGACTACCGGGAAGCAAACGGTGCTACTCCCACTATCCGTGAGATCGAAGCTGGTCTCGGCATTCCCAAATCAACGGTAGGACGCTACCTCGCTTATATGCGTGAACAGGGGATGTTAGATTATTCGGGTCCCCGTAACATCACGACTAAGGAAGCGAAAAAAACGAAAAGAGAGACGGTAAAGGTTCCCGTCCTCGGAGCGGTGTCCTGTGGACTGCCGAAGTTTGCTGAAGAGAATATCGAGGAGTACATCCGTCTCCCCGTTGCGCTCTTCGGACGCGGAAATTTCTTTATTTTACGGGCGAACGGTGATTCCATGATTGGCGTGGGCATAAACGACGGTGACCTTGTACTTATCCGACAGCAGGATTCTGCTTGCGAAGGTCAGATTGTGGTTGCCCTCATGGATGACGAAGCGACGTTAAAGCGCTACTATCCGGAGCCGGAAATGGGACGGGTAAGACTGCACCCTGAAAATGACAGGCTGAAGGATATTTACACGGACAGCTGCACCATCCAGGGAGTCGCCGTGAAGGTAATAAAGGACTTAACGTAAAACCATGATGATTACAGATGAAGGAGAATAATGGGGTTATGGATGAAAAAGGCGAATGGGTTCCGTACTCGTGGCATTGCCCCAATTGCGGAACTATCGTAACAGGTTACAAAGGGAGCAACGGATTAATCAGCGGCGAATGTGACAGATGCTGCGCCGTAATGGTGCGGCACTTAAGAAGCAAGCAGCGCGACCGCATTGACATCTACGCTTCAAAACTCTTAGGCGCAGATTATATAAAGAGCAAATAAATACGCTGTACTGGTATAACGACGGGCAGGCCGGCTGAAAACGACCATAATTCCTGTTCCAGGTCACAAATAGAGATGCCACACAAAAAGTGCCATCGACGAGGCAGACTCAGTACCCACTAAAAAATGGGTCTGGGCTGTTTTGTCGATGGCTTTTTTTATTGCTTTTTTAGTCAAAACCGGCTTTTTCGTACATCCATTGGCCACGGATGATCCAGTGCGGATTAGCCGGACAATTAAATACCATCAGCTGCCTACTGGATAAGACAGCTGCACACCCGGAATGGAGAAATACCATCGGGCTGCAGTTTATTTGCCATGCCATTTTGCAGCTGAGTACGTGGGCTACCTCCATTCCAACCAAAACGAATGGAGGTTTTTTCATGTCAAAGGAAAACGAGAACAATTATCAGATTTACATCAAATCCGAAAAGCGCTGGGAATCGGTCACAGAGGAATTCCACAGGAACTATTTCCGTGAAATCGACACGTTCCGTCACAAGCAGCAGCGAAACGGGTGCTGTACGTGTACCAGAAGCAAGTGGTGGCTGTGCGATATGAACTGCGAGGAGTGCGAATTCCGCAAGGCCGGGAACCTGCTGTCTCTTGAGGCGGAGATGGCGACAGATGAAGGCAGCACCACTCTTTCCGATACCATCCCCGATGAAGCTGCAGATATTGAGGAGGCAATCATGCTGATTGACACCATCGACGCTCTTAACGAGGAATTAAACCGCCTTGACCCGGAAAGCAGGCGCATCTGTGAGCTCATCATGGACGGGAAGTCCGAGCGCGAAAGCGCGCAGATTCTAGGCATTCCCCGCTCCACATACAAGCGCCACTGGAGCAGGCTGAAGGCTGACCTCTATGAGAAGCTGAAAGACTACATCTAATTACCATCCTTCTCCGGCTGCAATCAGGCAGTCGGAGAAATTCCAGAAAATTTTTCAAAATTAAGCGGACCACCCGGAGGTTTTCTTTCCAGTGGGTAGTGAGGACAGCAATAGGAAAAGTCCTTAGAAGGGAGGTACCGCAGATGATGGATACCGAGAAAAGATGCGCAGGCTGCCCCGATGCCACCGATGAGGAATTAATCGGCGTGCTTACGGCAATCAGCGTTACATCAAAACGTTTGGCGAAGAAGCTTATCAGGCTCTCGCAGGCAAATTTATCACAGGAAGGAGGCAGCACTCATGAAGCTGTACGAAGTCAATCATGCAATCGAGGAAATCTTTGATGCGCTTGTTGATACCGACACCGGAGAAATCCTCATGGAGTCAGACGAGCTGACGGCAAAACTCGATGCGCTCTTAATGGAAAGGCACCAGATTTTGGAGTTCTTGGCAAAGCTGGTCTTAAACACGAAGGCTGAGGCCGCTGCACTAAAAGAGGAAGAAAACCGCTTAAAGAAGCGCCGCGAGCGCCTTGCGAAAAAGGAGGAACAGCTGATGGCTGTACTTGACAGGGAATGCGGCGGTGAAAAAACCGACCTCGGTGTCGCTACCGTCAGCTACCGCAAGACTTCCCGTGTGGAGGTGGCGGATGCGGCAAAGGCGGTGCGCTGGCTTAAGCGCAACAAGCACACGGACTGCTACCGCATTCCTTCGCCGGAGGTTGCAAAGGCCGAGGTTAAGAAGCTCATTAATACAGGAATAAAGGTACCCGGCTGCGCTGTGGTCGAAGACCGTTCCTGTTCACTTAAGTAAGGAGGACGCAATGTTAAACATTATTGAAGGTAAGACGAATCCCCCGTTAAAGGCGGTCATCTACGGACCGGAGGGGATTGGCAAAAGCACACTCGCTTCCCATGCACCCGGTGCATTGTTCATCGACACCGAGGGAGGCACAGCACACATGGATGTGCGCCGTATCCAGAGACCCTCTTCATGGGAGGAGCTGATTAGCACCATCGAGGAAGTGTCAAAGACGCCTGGGATATGTCAGACACTGATAGTAGATACAGCAGACTGGGCGGAGATGCAGTGTATCAGGGATATCTGTGCCAAGTACAAGGTCAGCGGTCTGGAGAGCTTCGGCTACGGGAAGGGCTACACCTACGTTGGTGAGGAGATGGCACGTCTCTTAGCCTCATGTGACAAGGTGGTTGCCGCCGGTATGAACGTGGTCATCATCGCCCATGCGAAGATGCGCAAGCAGGAGCTGCCCGATGAACAGGGTGCTTTCGACCGCTGGGAGATGAAGCTCTCAAAGCAGGCTGCTCCGCTGATGAAGGAATGGCCGGATCTGCTGCTGTTTTTAAATTACAAGACACTAGTGGTTACATCAGAGAACAGCACCAAGAAGGCGACCGGCGGCAAGCGCGTGATGTACACGAGCCACAGCCCCGTATGGGACGCAAAGAACCGCTTCGGTCTGCCGGAGGAGATGGATATGGATTTCTCCGGCATCGCAAAGCTGTTTAAGGACAGTGCCGCACCCGCTGCTCCGGCAGAAAAGCCCATCGATACGCTCCGTGCCATGATGGAAAAGGCAGGTGTGACGCCTGCAGATATCCAGAAGGTGGTTTCCGACAAGGGTCACTACGCTGCGGATGTTCCGATGGAAAGCTACAGCGACAAGTTTATCTCCGGCTGGCTCATCAAGTACTGGCCGCAGGTTTTAAAGCTTATCAACAACTCAAATCAGATGAAGGAGGACTTCGAAAATGAATGAGAACTACAAGAACCCCCAGGACGGATGCATGGACTGGGATGATGCCATTGAGAACGACGGTCAGGAGTTTATCATCCTGCCGGAGGGCGATTACAACTTTACGGTCACGGACTTCGAGCGCGGGCGCTTTCCTGGTGGACCAAAGGTACCGGCCTGCAACAAGGCTACGCTGACACTTCAGGTAAAGACTAAGGACGGCATCGCGATGGTCCGCACCGACCTGCTTTTATACCGTTCACTGGAGTGGCGCATCTCCGCATTCTTCCGCTGCATTGGTCAGAAGAAGCACGGCGAGAGGCTCGTGATGAACTGGAACAAAGTGGTCGGCTCCAAGGGAAGGGCTCACTTTAAGCCCCGCAAGTACACCAAGGACGGCGAGGAGCGTCAGGCAAATGATGTGGACCGCTTCTATGACTATGACGAGAAGAATTTTCCTGCCGAAGACGATTGGATGACGGTTCCGGACGGCGCGGAAGACCTGCCATTTGAATAAGGAGGTGCTTCATGTTTCAGCTTAGACCCTATCAGGCTGAGGCGAAGCAGGCCGTCCTTAATGCGTGGGATGAGGGGTACCGGAAGACACTTCTGGTACTCCCAACCGGCACCGGCAAGACCGTGGTCTTCGCATCAGTCACAGAAAATCAGGTAGAAAAAGGCCACAGGGTGTTAATCATGGCACACCGTGGCGAGCTGCTCACTCAGGCAGCAGACAAATTAAAGACGGCTTCCGGGCTGGATTCGGTTTTGGAAAAGGCAGAATCCTCATGCCTTGGCAGCTTTATCCCGGTGACGGTCGGCTCTGTGCAGTCGCTTGCGCAGGAAAAGAGACTCGCCCGGTTCCCTGAAGATTATTTTCAGGACATCATCGTGGACGAGGCTCACCACTGCCTCTCGGAAAGCTATAAGCGTGTACTGGAGCATTTCCCGGATGCAAATGTCCTCGGTGTTACAGCCACTCCCGACCGTGGGGATATGAAAAACTTAGGAGAATATTTCGACTCCAAGGCCTATGAGTACAGCATGACAAAAGCCATCCAGGACGGTTATCTGGTTCCCGTAAAAGCCCAGATGATACCGCTGGAGTTAGATATCCATGATGTCGGTTTATCAAGCGGTGATTTCTCCGCTGGTGATGTGGGCTGTGCCTTAGAGCCATATTTGGAACAGATTGCAATCGAGATGACTCATTACTGCAAAGGGCGAAAGACCGTAGTGTTTCTGCCCCTCATCGCCACATCACAGAAATTCTGTCAGATGTTAAATAACGTCGGCCTGTCCGCTGCAGAGGTAAATGGAAACAGCGACGACCGCGAGCAGGTGCTCAGTGATTTTGAAAATGGCCACTACGACGTTTTGTGTAATTCCATGCTCTTAACCGAAGGCTGGGACTGCCCAAGCGTTGACTGTATCGTTATCCTTCGTCCCACCAAAATCAGGAGCCTTTATCAGCAGATGGTCGGGCGCGGAATGCGCCTCTCTCCCGGAAAGGAAAACCTCCTGCTCTTAGATTTTCTGTGGATGACCACAAGACATGATTTGTGCAGACCGTCCGCGCTCATCAGTAAGGACGAGAAAATCGCGGCAATGATTGATGAACAGATGCAGGCAAATGAGGATGGTGTGGATTTAATCGAGGCCGAGGAACAGGCGGAACGTGATGTGCTTGCCGCTCGTGAAGCGGCGCTTGCCAGACAGCTTGCTGAGATGCGGGGAAAGAAACGAAAGCTCGTTGACCCAATCCAGTATGCCCTTTCCATCGCTGCGGAGGATTTGACCAACTACGTGCCGACCTTTGCGTGGGAAATGGCTCCGCCGTCTGAGAAGCAGCTGCAGTTTTTGGAACGGCGCGGCATCTTCCCGGAGACCATAGAGAATGCCGGTTTTGCCTCCATGCTCATTGACCGTTTAAAGCGCAGACAGGACGAAGGACTCGCCACACCAAAGCAGATACGCTGTCTGGAGCGCTATGGCTTCAGACATGTAGGAACATGGCTCTTTGAGGATGCCAATGCGCTGATTTCAAGACTGGCGAACAATCACTGGCGTGTACCCTATGACATCAACCCCACTTATTACAGACCAATGGAGAGCCTGCCCATGTAAAATCGCCTTCGGCGCTTGTCACAAGTTTTGTCGGAGACAAAACTTATGACCTACGAATGGGCAGGCCTACGTCCTGAGCTAAAGCTCAGGACAATAGGAGGAATTTATGGATAACAACATTTTATCGGCCTTAAAGGCCATTGATGTAGCATCTCTTTCACGTGCCGACTGGATAGCAGTCGGCATGGCCTTAAAAGAGGAGGGCTACCCCTGCTCCATCTGGGATGACTGGAGCCGTAACGATAAACGTTACCATCCCGGCGAATGCGAGAAGAAATGGAACAGCTTTCACGGCAGCGGCGCACCGGTCAAGGGCGGCACCATCGTGCAGATGGCAAAGGAACGTGGCTGGACACTCTTTGGCGAGGACGGCTGCATGGGCTGGGACGACACCATTGAGTATGACGGGGATGATGGTTTCACTGGTTTTGCCCCACCGGACGCATGGAATCCTGCTGCCGACCTGATTACTTATCTGGAAACACTCTTTGACGCAGACGATAAGGTCGGCTATGTCACCGGCGACGTGTGGCAGGACGGCGATGGGAAATGGCTGCCCAGCAAGGGTGTGTATGACAGGACTGCTGGAGAGCTTATCGCGTCACTTAAGAAACACCCGGATGATGTCGGCGCGACTGTTGGCGACTGGAAGGCACAGGCTGGTGCCTGGATTCGTGTAAATCCGTTAGATGGCGAAGGCGTCAAAAACGACAATGTAACCAAATTTAAATTTGCCCTTGTTGAGTCGGACACACTTCCCATCGCGGAGCAGGATATCCTGTTTCGCAAATTAGAGCTCCCTATCGCTGCGCTGGTCCATTCCGGAGGCAAGTCCCTTCACGCCATCGTTCATATCGATGCGGAGGACTATTCAGAATACAGAAAGCGTGTGGAATTTCTCTATGATTTTCTGGAGAAAAACGGTGTGACCATCGACAAGCAGAACCGTAACCCGTCAAGGCTTTCCAGAATGCCCGGTGTTACCAGAAACGGGAACCGGCAGTACCTCGTGGCAACTAATATCGGGAGGAAGTCGTGGGTGGACTGGATGGACTTTGCGGAAGGGGTGTCGGATGAATTACCTAGCATGGTATCGCTTAATGATTATAAGGACAACCCGCCGGAGTTGCCGGAAGAACTGATACAGGGCATCCTGCGGCGCGGACATAAAATGCTGGTTTCCGGTTCGTCAAAAGCAGGAAAAAGCTTCCTTCTGATGGAGCTTGCCATCGCTATTGCGGAGGGCAGGACGTGGCTTGGATTTCCCTGTAGGAAAGGGCGTGTGCTATATGTGAACTTAGAGATTGACCCGGCCAGCGCCATCTGCCGGTTCTTTAAGATATACAAGGCTCTTGGGCTGGAAATGAAGCACACCGAAGATATCGTCATCTGGAACCTGCGAGGCCATGCGGTTCCCTTAGATGAACTGGTGCCAAAGCTCATCCGCCGTGTGCGCGACCAGCACTTCGATGCTATCGTCATTGACCCGATTTACAAAGTCATAACCGGCGATGAAAACAACGCTTCGGAGATGGGTGCCTTCTGTAACCAGTTTGACAAAATCTGTACCGAGACCGGCTGCTCGACCATCTACTGCCATCATCACTCTAAAGGTGCGCAGGGCGCAAAAAAGGCTATGGACAGAGCCTCCGGCAGTGGTGTATTTGCCAGAGACCCGGACGCGCAGCTGGACATGATCCAGCTGGAGCTTACAGATGATTTGAAAAACAACGTCCGTGATGGACATGCGACTGCTTGGCGGCTGGAGTCGTCCCTGCGCGAATTTGAAAACATCGAGCCGGTCAATTTCTGGTTTGAGTATCCCATACATCGGCTGGATATATCCGGTGAACTGGATGGGTGCGGCGCGGAAGGCAGTTGGCAGGCCAATCTTTCCAAGAGCAGCAAGCGGACGAGCCCAGAGGATAGAAAGAAGTCGCTGGACAGCGCTTATGACATCTGTGTGGACAACGGTATGGCCAACATTGCTGACATGGCAGAGTATATCGGACTTTCCGAGAAATCCATCCGTCGTTATCTGAAGGAATATGAAGCAGATTACATCTGTAAAGGCGGCGTGGCAATCCGCAGATAAATGGACAGACATAGGGGAAATTACCTATGTCACGACAGGGACAGACAAAGCAGAAATCTCCCTATGTCTAAAGGCGGTCAAAGGCCTTATATATAGAGACTGTCCGTCTCCGCTGTCGCGGGCTGGTACAAGGGCTTGCAAGCCTGCCCTTGTGCCCAGCACCGAACAGTGACCCTGCCTTTGTCTGAAATGAAAAATTAAAAAGTACGAGGTAGAGACAATGAACTTTTTTATAGCAATGAACCCGCCGACCGTAACCGCTCAGATGAAGCAGGTGCGTGTTGTGAAGGGGAAACCAATATTTTATGACCCGCCAAAGGTAAAGGAGGCCAGACAGACACTGTCAGGATATCTTTCCCTACATAAGCCGGACAAGCCGATGGAGGGAGCCGTCTCACTTTCCGTGCTGTGGCTCTTTCCTAAAGGGAAAAGCCATAAGAACGGCGAATGGCGGACGACGAAGCCTGATACCGACAATCTCGAAAAGCTCTTAAAGGACTGCATGACTGCGGTGGGCTTCTGGAAGGACGACGCACAGGTTGTCAGGGAGTCGGTCGAAAAACGCTGGTCGGATGAGCCATGCGGCATTTATATCGAAATTGAAGAATTGGAGGACAAAACTCATGTATAGAAACAGTGAAGGTTATTATGACCCAACCGCCGGAATGGCGATGAGTCAGGCAATGAAGGAATATCGCAGTGAGCGTAAGAAGGTCTGGAGCAGACAGTACGGGATGAAAAACAGGACAAAGATTTATGTTGTTTCTCCCTATTCCGGAGACGTGACAAAAAACACGGCTGCCGCCATCCGCTATTGCCACTATGTCATAAATAAGGGAATGATGCCGGTCGCAAGCCACCTTTTGTATCCGCAGGTGCTGGATGATGACATTCCGGAGGAGCGTGAGCTTGGATTGATGTTTGGATTATCACTTTTGGCTCTGTGTAATGAAGTATGGGTGTTTGGCTCGCGTATCTCCTCCGGCATGGAGAAGGAAATTGCAGAAGCAAACCGGCTGAACAAGCCTATCCGCTTCATCAGCGAGGAGGCGATGCGATGACTCCGGAACAGGCACTTGGCAACGCGATTATCATTCAGGCAGTCAAGGATTACCGCATGGCGCTAAGAACACTAAAGAAAAATCCGGACTGTATGTCGGCAAAGGATACCAGGCGAGAAATTGAGCAGTTCTTCCGCTCCCAGTGGTATATGATGCTGACCGATGTGGACGGCGAATTCTTAATCCAAAAACTGAACGAGGAGGTGTCCAGCAAATGACATCCAAGGAATATTTAAGACAGGCGCATAATCTTGACGCTCTCATCAATTCCCACCTAAAGGAAAAGTCGGAGCTGCAGCAGATGGCTTTCAGCATCAGTACCCCCAATTTGGGCGAACGGGTGCAGACCAGCAGAAACACGGACGCGCCATACACGAAGACGATTGAAAAAATCTCGCTTTTGGAGGACAGGATAACGAGGGAAATCGACCGGCTGGTGGATTTAAAGGCAGAGATGCTCTCGGCGATTGAGGATATGGAAAATGCGGATGAACGCCTGCTCTTAAAATACCGCTACTTCGACGACTGCTCCTTTGAGCAGATTTCGTCCATTCTTCATATATCATTAAGCACCGTTTACCGCCTCCACTCCGCCGCGCTGAAAAATTTTGTGGTTCCCATGAAAGTTGACAGTGTTTGACAGTGTTTGAGAAAAGATTTCGTTGTATAATGATATCGTGAAAAACTGCACGATGGACAAAAGCTCTTGCGGGAGAAATCCTGCGAGGGCTTTTTTCGTGGCGTGAAACTCATCCTGTGACCTTTGCGGAGGCGCAGCCGTGACAGGCGGCTTATGTTTGGAGGTGGAGATTTTGCCAAGAAAACCGAAACACCCCTGCTCCCATCCCGGTTGTCCGGAGCTTGTGGAGTATGGCGAACGCTTCTGTGAGAAGCACCTGAAGGAAGAAAACAAACGCTACGAGAAGTACGACCGGGACCCGGCTGTACGCCGTAGATATGGACGTGCCTGGAAACGTATCCGTGACAGCTATGCTGCTGCACACCCTTTGTGTGAGCTCTGCCTCGAGAAGGGTATCTATACAAAGACCGAGGAGATACACCACAAGCTGCCGCTCTCTGAGGGAGGAACGCATGACCGCTCCAACCTCATTGCTCTGTGCAAGCCGTGCCATGCGCGGATACACGCAGAGCGTGGCGACAGGTGGCACAACCGTTCGAGAGGTCCGAATGGTGAGGCCTAGGGGCGGGTTAAATCTCTGTTCGGCTTCTCCCAGGGAACGGTGCGGGGGTCACGCGCGCAAAATCGCAAAAGTTTTTAGGGGAATAGCCCCTTTGGAGAGGAGGTGCTTTGAAAATGGGTACAAGAGGACCAAAACCCGGTACCGGCGGCAGGCCGAAAAAGGCCATCGCAGATAAGATTGCTGACGGAAACACGGGACACAGACCGCTGACGGTTATCGACTTCGGTGACAGCGCGGCTGATTTGGAAGGTCAGGCAATGCCAAAGCCTGCTGAGTTTCTGTCCGCTAAGCAAAAGGACGGCTCCACGCTCTGCGCGGCTGAGATATATGAGACCACATGGCAGTGGCTCTCGGAACGCGCCTGCGCTTCACTTGTCTCTCCTCAGCTAATTGAGCGCTTCGCTATGGCAAGCGCCAGATGGATTCAGTGCGAGACGATAACAAGCCAGCTGGGATTTCTGGCAAAGCACCCTACCACGGGTGCGGCAATCCAGTCTCCCTACGTGGCCATTGCGGACAAATACATGACGCAGGCAAATAAGCTGTGGTCAGAAATTTATCAGATTGTCCGTGAAAACTGCACGGGCGAATACACGGGAGCAAGCCCACAGGACGATGTGATGGAACGCCTGCTCCGGGCAAGGAAAGGAATGAACTGATTATGATTGAGAAAGTAAATCCGGGCCATCCGGATAAATGTGCGGACAGGATTGCCGGAGCGATAGTTGACCTGGCATACGCTTCTGAGGAGAATCCGAAGATTGCTGTTGAGGTGTTGATTGGGCATGGCAAATGTCACGTCATCATCGAGACCACAGCGGATTTAAATGAACTGGAGGTACAGGAGGCAGTTCACAGGATTGCCGGTCCGGTAGTGCCTGACATTGTGATAGTGGCGCAGGATAAGCTGCTCGCTGATAACCAGGCGGATGAAATCCGCTGTGGCGACAATGGGATTTTTAAAGGCACACCTCTGACGGATGAACAGAGGCAGCTCTCTGAAATAGCCCATGCCATCTATGAAAAGTACACTTCTGACGGAAAGTACATCTTAGACGGTGACCGTCTGATTATTTGTCAGAGTAATGCTCCGACAGATGAGCTGCGAAGTGTGTATCCAGATGCGGAAATCAATCCTCTCGGAGACTGGAGCGGCGGCACGGATGTTGATACAGGTGCTACCAACAGGAAGATTGGTTCTGATATGGCCGACTCCGTTACCGGCGGCGGTCTGCATGGCAAGGATTTATCTAAGGCAGATGTGTCTGTAAATATTTATGCATTCCTGAAGGCGCAGGAAACAGGAGAGGAACAGAAGCTTTGCTGTGCCATCGGCGACACGGAGATTGATGGAGTGCCTTACTCTGAGATTGTGGAGCAGGCAAGGAAGTACATCCAGTCTGTTGGCGGCTTTGAGAAATTAGCGGAATGGGGGCTGTTTTAAAATGAAAACTACATCTGAAATGCAGCTGGTGCCGGTCGAGAAGCTGGTGCAATATGTAAATAATGCGAGGACACACTCGCCGGAGCAGATTACAAAGCTCCGCTCTTCTCTGCGTGAGTTTGGTTTTATCAATCCGGTCATCGTTGACAGGGATTATGGCGTGATAGCTGGACATGGGAGAATCGAGGCAGCAAAGGCCGAGGGGATCATCGAGGTTCCCTGTGTGTTTGCCGGCCATCTGACCGAGGCTCAGAAGAAAGCATATATCCTCGCTGACAACCGGATGGCGATGGACGCCGGTTGGGATGAAGAACTCCTTCGTATCGAGATTGAATCCCTGCAAGGCGAGGACTTTGATATTGGTCTGACTGGCTTTGATGAGAAGGAACTGGCTGACCTGTTTTCCAATAGCTCTGACAGCGAGGTTGAGGATGATGATTTTGATTTATCAGAGGCGCTGGAAAAGGCAGCCTTTGTGGAAAAAGGCGATGTCTGGACAGTCGGACGTCACAGGCTGATGTGCGGCGATGCCACTTCTGCCGAGGATGTGTCAAAGCTGATGGATGGCAAGAAGGCAAACCTGATTGTGACGGACCCGCCGTATGGCGTATCATTCAAGTCTTCAGACGGTCTGACTATTCAGAACGACTCCATGAAGGGCGATGACTTCTACACATTTCTGTACAAGTCCTTCCAGAATATGGTCGCTCACATGGAAAACGGTGGTGCGGCTTACGTGTTCCATGCGGATACGGAAGGCTTAAACTTCCGCAAAGCATTTGTGGACGCAGGCTTTCATCTCGCTGGTGTGTGTATCTGGGTGAAGAATTCGTTGGTGCTGGGACGCTCTGATTACCAGTGGCAGCACGAGCCAGTGCTTTACGGATTTTTACAGAACGGAAAGCATCCGTGGTACTCCGACAGAAAACAGACGACCATCTGGAATTACGACAAGCCAAAGCGAAACGAGAACCATCCGACTTCCAAACCTCTCGATTTGCTGGGATACCCAATCAGCAACTCCACACAGGAGAATGCTATCGTTCTCGACACCTTCGGCGGCAGCGGCTCGATCATGATGGCCTGTGAGCAGTTAAACCGTATCTGTTATTCGATGGAACTGGATGAGAAGTATGCTTCTGTCATCCTGCGGAGATATGTGGAGATGACCGGTAACGCGGACGACGTTTCTGTAATCCGTGGTGGAGAGACAATTCCTTACTCGGCTCTCGTGAAGGATGTCGAGATGCCGGAAGGGTAATTGTGACAAATCAGCCCCTACATTTTTGGTAGGTATTTTCTTCGATTCTGCTTGCTATCTGTGGGTTTTAGAGTGATTAATACACTACCAAAACAAAAGGAGGCCAAAGCCATATGAAGATTAACTACAACGTAACAGGAACCAGACGCAAGGAACTCGCTCGTGTGATTTCACAGATTACCGGAGCAAAGGCTGAGTACCAGTACATGCCGACCTGCGCATACGTCATCGACTTCTTCACTCTCAGCAAGGAAGGAATGCTGGAATTCAGTGACCGAAGCGACACCGAGATTGTCGAGGAGGTGCTGGAAGGCATCGCTGCAGCCGGATTTGAATGCGAGGCTGCAGAAAATGCTGACGAGATTGATGAGGAAGAAACGATTCAGACCAGCGATGAAGCGGAAACTGAAACACCACAAGCTGACGAGCTGACCGAAGCCCTAGATGAGAACAAGGATGTGGAAGATGCTCCTGCTGAAGATACCTGCTCAGAAGCTCCTTGGCTTACGATTTCACTACCGCTCGACAAGGTTGATGCCGGAAAGCTGACAAGAATTCTGGAAGCCAAAGGCAACCTGATTAAGAAGGCTCTCGGTGTTGATGACCTTCCAATCGAAATCGGTGAGGATACCATTTCCTTCCCTTGGTTTCAGGAACTT
>JAJQIL010000095.1 GCA_021199235.1 Lachnospiraceae bacterium
TAAAAGTTTCAGCAATCAGACACACTCTGAAAAATCAACTGTGAATGGTAACAATCTGATGAAAAAAGTTGAAACATGTGCTTGACATCAGCGGAGGTAAGATTCGTAAGCGTTGTGTTTATGGCGCGCCTGATTTTGTGATTGAGGTTTTATCAGACTCGACTGCCCGCAAGGACAGAACCGTGAAACTCAGGAAATATCTTAATGCGGGCGTGCGGGAGTACTGGCTTGTCGATTTGGAACAGGAAAAAGTGATCGTGTATGACGCTACAGATGAAATCGGAGCAGGTGTAAATGAGACAGGTGCAAACAGCGCAGACGGAAACAGGTTAGACGGAAACAGGACGGATATGAGCTACCGTACGTTCATCTATGGAATGGATCAACCGGTGCCGGTGCAGATTTTTGGAGGAAAGTGCCGGATTTATTTTGATGAGATCTGTGAGGCAGTAAGGCCGATCCTGCAGCAGGATTGAGATACACTATAGAGTTTGCGTCTTGTGAAACTCCGGATTCTGTGGTACAGTGAAAGCCGTGCATGAAAAAGCTGTGTTTTGCACAAGGTGCGGTTTTCTTCCATACCTGTTATGCAAGTATGGACATAAGGTACTCTGTGAATATTTTAGCAGCAAAACGGAGGAAACAACAGATGTTCAAGAATTCAACCACCGGACTCGATTCTATTCTGGAAAAGACAGAACCCGACCAAATCGATACATATCTGGAAACACAGGCGGAAAACCTTGTGGATTCCGACCGTCCCTTTGCCGCGTATATGCGGGCAAAATTCAAAGAAAAAAAGATATCGCAACAGGATATCTTCCGGAGGGCTGACATTCCGGAACAGTATGGTTACCGTCTGATCGGACAGACCAAGAACACTCTTCGCAGAGATTATATTCTCCGTTTCTGCTTTGCGGCCGGATTTACTTTAAAAGAGACGCAGCGCGCCTTAAAGCTTTATAAAATGTCAGAACTCTATTCCCGCGTGCCCAGAGATGCTGTTCTGATGATCGCATTCAACCGGGGGATGAGTGATATAGACAGTGTAAACCGTTTGCTGAAGGAACATGATATGGCTCCGCTTGAAGAATGTGCGCATGAAGAATGATTTGCTGAACGGACTTCCCGGCTGCCGCATTCAATAGTCACATTTGACGGTCGCATTTGTATGCTGCATGTGACAATCACATTCGACGGCTGTATTTTGCTGCCGGATCCGGATACGAAAGAGAAAACAGAAGGTACGATTTTATGGAAGAACAAAACACCGACGCACTGTCTCATTATCAGCCCGCTACCATCATCAATGCCCGGCATGGCGTCCAGCTTGTGCAGCATGAGGAAACCGGCAGGCTTTTTGTAAAAAAACAGCTGAAGCAGTACAATCTTGAAGTTTTTCAGATGCTTCGCGCTCATCCGGTGCCGAATACGCCGCGCATTTATGAGCTTGTGGAAGAGGACGGTATCCTGACGGTGATAGAAGAATACCTGCAGGGCCAGACTCTGCAGGAACTTCTGGAAGACCATGGGAATTTTTCAGAAAACGAAGCCATTGCCATTGCACTTGCTATTGCCGGAATCGTGCAGAATCTGCACCATATGGAGCCTCCGATCATTCACCGCGATATCAAGCCCGCCAATCTGATCCTTTCACCGGATCACGTGCTGAAGCTGCTGAATTTTAACACGGCAAAATTTGTTTCGAACGGAGAGAACCGCGACACGGTTCTGCTCGGTACAGCCGGATACGCTGCTCCTGAACAGTATGGGTTTGGGGCGTCCTGCCTGCAGACCGATATTTTCTCCATCGGAGTCATTCTTAATGTCCTGCTGACCGGAAGTCTGCCGCAGGAAAAATTGACGGAGGGAAGACTGTCCGCCATGATAAAAAAATGTGTGGAAGTCAATCCGCGTGACCGATATGCCAGTATAGATCAGTTCATCGGGGAACTGCAGTGGGTCAGAGACAATCCCGATGACATGCCGCCTTCTTCTGAAACTGATGCCGGTGTTGAAAGAAAGGAAAAGGATGCCTCATCCGCTTCCATGCGGCGTTTTCTGCCGCCTGGATTTCGCAGCGGCTCCCCAACAAAAATGGTGGTTGCGATTGTGGGATATCTGATGATGATCGTTTACGGAATACAAGATGGGCTTATCTGTCTTGCGGTCGTTTTCTTTTCCGCAAACTATCTTGATGTTCAGTCCGCCCTGCCGCTCACAGACAGCAAAAGATGGCCAGTCCGGATTATCGGCGTAGTTCTCTATGACTTTATTATTGCCGTGGTACTGATAATCATAGAGATGGCATTCTTTGGCAGGTAGAGGAACCAGACTTACTTCTGCATGAAGAACCTCCGCATACGAAATCGTCCTCTGGACGATGCAGCGCTACTACCCCCCGGTTTTCAGAAATAATCGGGACATAGCCTGTCTCACAGATTTGCGGGGCGAATCTATGGATACATAAAGAAGATAAGGGAGATTTGTGTTATGGAATTGAATGAGGAACTGGCTCTGTCTTATTATCGGCCTCTCAAAACAGTCACTGCTCAGCACGGTTTCCGGCTTGTGCAGCATATAGAGACAGGAACTCTTTTTGCAGAAAAAAGGCTCCCGGCCCGCAATGCCGGAGTCTTCCGGACACTGAAAGAGCATCCGATTCCGGGCACTCCGCGCATCTGTGAACTGGCAGAAGACGGCGAAACGCTGATTGTGATAGAAGAATATCTCGCGGGAGACACTCTTTCAGAGCTTCTGGATGAGCGCGGCGCATTCCCGGAAGAGGAAGCGGCAGCTCTGACACTTGCCCTCGCCAAAACAGTACAGGAACTTCACCATAGGATTCCTGCGGTCGCCCACAGGAATATCTGTCCGTCCCACCTGATCCTTTCGCCGGATCATGTGCTGAAGCTTGCCAGTTTTCAGGATGCGGAGCTGATTCTGCCACCGCAGGCCGGAACAGATATTTCCGGAACAGATACGTCTGGAATATATTCCGGAGTTCAGAAGGATATCCACGACATCGGAGAACTTCTGAAAATACTTTTGACCGGCGGGACCGCTGCAGCTTCTGAGCAGACATGGCGGAAAACCAGCAGGTCTCTTGCTGCTTTTATCACAAAATGTACGAAACAGGATTCATCCGATTGCTTCAAAAACATAGACGAGCTGGTTGCGGAGCTGCAGAGCATGCGCTTATGTTCGGAAGAAAAATCGAATCCGACTGAACAGATATCTGGAGCAAACAAAGAGAGCAGAACTGCGGCACAGGCATCATCGACACAGGAATCATCGACACAGGAATCATCGGCACAGAAATCATCGACATCCGTATCCTCAGCAGAACCGGCATCGCAGGGAAGCCCTTCCTGGCGTCGCTTTCTGTCGCGCGGCGAACTGTGGTAGGCGCGAACGTCGCTTTATTTTCGGCGCTTTC
>JAJQIL010000132.1 GCA_021199235.1 Lachnospiraceae bacterium
TGGGACATTTTCTCTTGTGGTATATAAGGACATTATCATAAATGGCCCATAATTTTAAAAAACGTTTGAAAAAAACTGGTTGACAACTGGCGCGTCCTGTAATATAATACATTTCGCGTCAAGCGCCAGGACGCCTTGATTCGCTGATTGATTTATTGCTTCGGGGTGTGGCTCAGCTTGGCTAGAGCGCCTGGTTTGGGACCAGGAGGTCGCAGGTTCGAATCCTGTCACCCCGATCTCATCAGATATATATTTTGCGGGTGTAGTTCAATGGTAGAACACCAGCCTTCCAAGCTGGACACGTGGGTTCGATTCCCATCACCCGCTTTTTGAGTCTGTAGCTCAGTTGGATAGAGCAACGGCCTTCTAAGCCGTGGGTCGGGGGTTCGAATCCCTTCAGGCTCGTTTCCATTTATATCATTGATATACAGCAGACGGGGTTTGTTCCGTTTATCCTTATCTGAAAGAATGGAGTAACTATTAGAGACAGTACCTCACACTCGCTGCAAGGTACGTATGAAAATGTATATTCTACAGGAAAAAGTCCCATCGCGCAGCGATTTTAAATGGACTTTTTCCCGTAACTGTGAAGGCACTGAACAGTTATGGAATGGATATTATGGTGGGTATAGCGCAGCTGGTTAGCGCGCCAGATTGTGGCTCTGGAGGCCAAGGGTTCGAATCCCTTTATCCACCCTTGTTTCTTATCCTGCATCGCGCACTGATGCAGGATTTTATTCTATATTGGGCTATCGCCAAGCGGTAAGGCACAGGACTTTGACTCCTGGATTCGCCGGTTCGAATCCGGCTGGCCCAGCTTAGACCATTACGGTCGAACACATCCGTATTTTTTCACTGACGTTAGTTTGCGGCCATGACGGAATTGGCAGACGTGCAGGATTTAGGTTCCTGTGGGAGACCGTGCGGGTTCGACTCCCGCTGGCCGCACTGTGTACATACTCAATTTTGCGGCATGGACTGCCTTTTGCTCAGGATCATCTGCAGGATTTCCAGCTGGTCGTCGATTCTGAGCCGGGAAAATTCATCCAGCAGTACACGTTGTTCCTTACTTAATAGCCGGGATTCCACTCCCCGGATCATGAAATCCAAGCTGACACTGTAAATTTCGGTCAGACGGATCATCACCTCCATCGGCGGCATTCTGGAACCGTTTTCGTAGTTACTATAGGTTTGCCGCTGTATGTTCAGAAGATCGCTGATTTCCTGTTGTGTATAATTTGCCTTTGTACGAAATTCCTTCATTTTTTTCATATAGATTCGCGTTTCCATCTCATTTTCTCCGCAGGGTATTGAACCCCGATGCTGATTATTAAGTAGCTGCTCAAAGCTTTCACCAGCTGCTCGTTTTCCGGCGTCATAAGATAGAAACGAATGAAAATCAAATAAGTTACAGGAAAATGGAATTGTTTTTAATTTAGTGCAAAAAATCTGTGCATTATCAGTGCGTTTTTACGGCTGTTCTTTCCTGCCTTATGGCTTTTCAGGCGAGACTCATGTTGGAATTGTGATAGGCGGGATTCCAGGTGACCTCTTCTCCGAACCAGTCCGGCAAAATGAAACTGTTTGCGGCCGATTCATCCGGAAATTCCACTTCGGCCATCTGCAGTCCGGAAAATTTTCCTTCAAAAAAATCGAGTTCGGCTTTCAGATCACCGGAAAGCGGGATGACATACCTTTTTTTCGTGAGAATATTGCCGTCCGCTTTGGGGAGCAGATGTGCGTATGCTTCGGCGGTGAGCGGCAGGTTGTATTCCTCGCGTACCATCATGCCGCTGCCCTTATAGGTCAGAATATAGTTCGTATCCTGTCTGCGAATGCGGATGACAGGGTCTGTGCACAGATAGGCCTGTTCGATCTGATGGCAGGGAAATGTCTCCAGATCAGAAGGCAGGCTTTTGATCAGAAATTTTCTTTCAATCTCCATAGGAAGCCTCACTTTCTTTTTGCAATTATCTGCAGATGATTACAGTTTAGCATAACTTTTCTCATTGGAAAAGGAGGAATCGTATTGATTTTGCCGGAAGCGTCTGATAAACTATGAGCAACACATTTATAAAAAAACAAAGGCGGGTGTTGAAAATTATGGCAGAAGCATATGTGTTTTTGGCAGATGGTTTTGAAGAGATTGAAGGACTTACAGTTGTTGATCTGCTGCGCAGAGCAGGTATTGAGACGCAGATGGTTTCTGTGATGGAAGGAAAGGACATCATTGGAAGCCACGGAATTGAATTGAAAGCTGATCTGACATTCGATGAAATTGACGCAGCTGCGGTGCAGCTGTTTGTGCTGCCGGGAGGTATGCCCGGAACGAAGTATCTTGCTGCTCATGAGGGCCTTGCGGCTCTTTTGAAAGAGCAGTCTGCTGCGGGAAAGAAGATTGCAGCAATCTGTGCGGCTCCCAGTGTGCTTGGCGGACTTGGGCTTCTGAATGGAAGGACAGCTACAAGCTATCCGGGATTTGAAGGACAGCTGGCCGGGGCTGCGGTCACGATGAACCCGGTGGAGATATCCGGTAATGTTACGACCAGCCGTGGTATGGGTACCGCGATTCCGTTCGGATTGGCTCTTGTAGCGCAGATGAGAGACCAGAATACTGCGGACCGGCTGTCGGAAAGCATTATTTACAGATAAAAAAGGTCTGGTATTTTTAACAGCGCTGTGATATACTATGCAAATGACTGCATATGGGAAAAGAAGGTTTTCCCGGTGAAAAGAGCGCGGCGACCGGAGAAAGTGAATGCCGCATAACTGTGAAGGTACTGAACAGTTACAATGCCGCAAAGAATCAAGGAGGAATACGGTACAATGAGTGTACAGGTAGAAAAACTGGAAAAGAATATGGCAAAGCTTACGATTGAGGTTCCGGCAGAGGAATTTATCGCTGCACTGGATAAGGCATATCAGGCAGAAAAGAATAAGATTAATGTCCCCGGCTTCCGCAAGGGCAAGGCTCCGCGAAAGATGATTCAGAAGCTTTATGGCGCGGGGGTATTTTTTGAGGACGCTGCGAACCGCGTGATCAATGCATCCTATCCGAAAGCAGCGGATGAATGCGGGGAGACGATCGTATCCCGTCCGAGTATTGGTGTTGAGCAGATTGAAGAAGGCAAGCCGTTTATCTTTACTGCGGAAGTAGCGCTGAAGCCGGCTGTGACGCTGGGTGAATACAAGGGCCTTGAGGTCGAAGTGACGCCGGTTGAGGTATCTGAGGAAGAAGTAGATGCAGCAATCGAAAAAGAGCGGGAGCAGAATTCGCGTGAGATCGATGTGGATGACCGTCCTGTAGAAAATGGCGATAAGATCATGCTTGATTTTGAGGGATCCATTGACGGAGTTCCGTTTGACGGTGGCAAGGGTACGGATTATCCGCTGACGATCGGTTCCGGAAGTTTCATTCCGGGATTTGAGGAGCAGCTGATCGGCACATCCATCGGTGAGGAGAAGGATGTTATTGTGACTTTCCCGGAGGATTATCAGGCTGAGGAGCTTCAGGGAAAGGAAGCGGTATTTAAATGCACTGTCAACGCGATCACTGTGAAGGAGATGCCGGAACTGGATGATGAGTTCGCGCAGGATGTCTCGGAGTTTGATACCTTTGAGGAGTACAAAAATGACATCCGGGCTAAGCAGCTTGAAAAGAAACAGGAAGAGGCGAGACGTGCAAAACAGAATAAAGCCGTAGCAAAAGCTGCGGAGAATGCGGAAATGGAGATTCCGGAGCCGATGATCGACGAGCAGATCGAGCGTATGACGGAAAATATGTCGAACCAGCTTCGTCAGCAGGGGATTACGCTGGAACAGTATATGCAGTTCATGGGTATGACGCCGGATGCGTTGAAGACGCAGCTTCGTCCGGATGCTGTGAAACGGATTCAGAATTCTCTCGTGCTTGAGGCGGTAGCTGAGGCTGAGAACATTGAGATCAGCGATGAGCGGCTGGATGAGGAAATCAAAAAGATGGCGGAATCCTATCGGATGGAGTTTGATAAACTGAAGGAACTGATGGGCGATTATGAGACCGAACAGATGAAGAACGATCTGGCAGTTCAGGCTGCGGCGGATCTGATCACAGATGCGGCGGTAGAAGTAGAGACTGTGGAAGAGCCGGAAACAGCGGACGACAACGTTGAAGAGGTTTCAGCGGAAGCGCCGGAAGCGGAGTAAAGAGGCGGCCGGACCGCCAGAATACAGGTTTTAAAAGTAACTGACTAATAATACACAGAATTGCATCTAAGGGGGATGAGCAGTATGAGTTTTGTACCTTATGTCATTGAGCAGACAGGTCGGGGTGAACGCTCCTACGATATTTATTCGAGATTGCTTAAGGATCGTATCATTTTCCTGGGAGAGGAAGTGACGGATGTAAGTGCGAACCTGATCGTCGCACAGCTTCTGTTTCTGGAATCGGAGGATCCGAATAAAGACATTCACCTTTACATCAACAGTCCCGGCGGTTCTGTTTCTGCGGGTATGGCAATTTACGATACGATGCATTATGTAAAATGTGATGTTTCTACAATCTGCATGGGTATGGCGGCAAGCATGGGAGCATTTCTGCTGGCTGGCGGTCAGAAAGGCAAGCGGTTTGCACTTCCGAATTCGGAAGTAATGATTCATCAGCCGTCCGGCGGAGCACAGGGACAGGCAACGGATATCAAGATCATAGCGGATAAGATTCTGCAGACCAAAAAGAAGCTGAATGAAATGCTTGCGGAGAACACCGGGCAGCCATTCGAGGTGATCGCGGCCGACACGGAGCGGGATAACTGGATGACGGCTGAAGAAGCAAAGGCATATGGACTGATCGACGAAGTAGTTACTTCCAGATAACAGAACACCGGTGTTGGAATTCAGAAACGGGATGATACTGGACAGTTACGAAACCGGGAAATAATCAAAGGCGGAGACATAATCAGAGGTGAAGATATGCCGGGAAAATTGATTGAGAAAGTCAGATGCTCTTTCTGCAACAAGACAGAGGATCAGGTACGTAAGCTGATCGCAGGCCCGAATGGGGTGTATATCTGCGATGAATGTATAGATATCTGCGCGGAGATCGTGGAAGAAGAGCTGGCGGAGGAGTATCCTGGAGATGATCCGGATGCGATTAATCTGCTTAAGCCGGCTGAAATCAAAGAATTTCTGGATGAATACGTGATTGGCCAGGATGCCGCGAAGAAAGCTTTGTCTGTGGCCGTTTATAATCATTACAAGCGGATTACCAGTGGAAAGTATCTGGATGTGGAGCTTCAGAAGAGCAATATCCTGATGCTGGGGCCGACCGGATGCGGGAAAACACTGCTTGCGCAGACGATGGCCAGACTTCTGAATGTTCCGTTTGCGATCGCGGACGCAACTGCATTGACGGAAGCAGGATATGTCGGCGAGGATGTGGAGAATATTCTGCTGAAGATCATTCAGGCTGCAGACTATGATATCGAAAAAGCAGAGCACGGTATTATTTATATCGATGAGATTGACAAGATTACCCGTAAGTCAGAGAACGCTTCAATTACCAGAGATGTCTCGGGCGAGGGTGTGCAGCAGGCTCTTCTGAAGATTCTGGAGGGGACGGTTGCATCTGTGCCCCCTCAGGGCGGGAGAAAGCATCCGCATCAGGAGCTGCTGCAGATTGACACGACAAATATTCTGTTTATTTGCGGCGGCGCGTTTGAAGGACTGGATAAGATCATTGAGTCCCGCATGGATCGTAAGGGGATCGGATTTGGCTCAGAGCTGACGCAGAACAGCGAGCGAAATGTCGGCGAGGTTCTGAAGCAGGCACTGCCGGAGGATTTTATCAAGTTCGGCATGATTCCTGAATTTATGGGGCGTGTGCCTGTGGTTGTTTCTCTGGAGGAGCTGGATCGCGATGCTCTGATCCGTATACTGACAGAGCCGAAGAATGCGATCATCAAGCAGTATCAGGGACTTTTCAGCCTTGATGATGTGGAGCTTACCTTTACACCGGAGGCAATCGAGGCAATTGCAGACCGCACGATCAAACGAAAGACAGGTGCGAGAGGCCTTCGGGCGATCATGGAGACAGCGATGATGGATATCATGTTTAAGATTCCGTCAGACAGTACGATAGCAACCTGCCAGATTACAAAAGATACTATTGAAGGGGATGGCGAACCGGAGCTGACGTATCGTACGGACGGCCTGACTCCCAGAAGAAAACGCAGATTTGGATTTGTGGAGGCTTCAGCCTGAGAGACAAGGGGCAGGTATAAAACGGTAAGAACCTGTTAGAACCTGAGAGACAGATATGGGAGATATTGTAAGAACTTTGCCGGTGCTGCCGCTGCGCGGACTGACTGTATTCCCGACAATGATCGTCAGTTTTGACATCAGCCGGGAGGCATCTGTCCGTGCAGTTGAGGCGGCTATGGGGGCAGATCAGATTATATTTTTAGTGACGCAGAAAGACCCGGATACCAGTAATCCGGGTCTGCGAGATTTATACCGGATCGGGGTAGCCGCGAAGGTTTTGAATGTGGCGAAGCTTCCGAAGCAGCTGGTGCGCATACGTGTGGAAGGAATCTCACGCGGATGTCTGTGTCCGGATGTGCCGGAGAATCAGCTGCTCATGGATGCGGGCTGTGGAGCTGAGATTGGGCAGAAGGTTCCGGTTGAAGACGTGACAGTGCCTGGCAGCGGAATGACGGCGGTTCCGGAAATTCAGGCAGATTCGCAGAAGACATCCGCCGGTGACAGCCCGAAAGAGGAATATCTGCAGGCACGGGTCGCTCTGCTGGAGGATGAAACGGCGGATTATGACGAAATCCTCTGGGAGGCATTGACGCGGGGACTGAAGGATCAGCTGAAGCGGTACGGGCAGCTTAATCAGAAGTTTGGTAAGGAGACGGTTCCCAGGCTGCTTGGAATGAACGATCTTGAAAAACTTACGATGACGGCCTGCGTACATATCCCGCTGCATTATGAAAGACGACAGAAGCTCCTTGAGGCGAAGAATGTGCTGGAGCGATGCGATCTGTTAAGCACTTTTATTGTGCGTGAGATCGGCATTCTGGAAGTGCAGAATGAGATTCAGCAGAAGGTAAAAGCGCGTGTGGATAAGAACCAGCGCGAATATGTTCTGCGGGAGCAGGTGCGCGTGATTCAGGAGGAGCTTGGCGAAGATACGCTTCTCGCGGATGTGCGTCACTATGAGGAGGCTGCCCAAAAGCTTGACGCGCCGGATGCGGTGAAGGAGAAGATCCGCAGGGAAGCGGAGCGGCTGAAAACGGTCGGCTCAAATTCCGCGGAGAATCCTGTGATCCGCAGCTATGTGGAGACGCTGCTGGAACTTCCGTGGGACAAAGCTTCCCATGACAGTCACGATCTGAAAAAGGCGCGGAAAATTCTGGATGAAGAACACTATGGTCTGGAAAAGGTGAAGGATCGCGTTCTGGAATTTCTGGCGGTACGCGCTCTGACAGAAAAAGGCGACAGCCCGATCATCTGTCTGGTAGGACCGCCCGGGACGGGAAAAACCTCTATCGCTCAGTCTATCGCCCGCGCTCTGGACAAGAAGTTCGTGCGGATCAGTCTGGGCGGCGTGCGGGACGAGGCGGAAATTCGCGGTCATCGGCGCACCTATGTCGGTGCGATGCCGGGGCGGATTGCGGACGGCCTGAAGCAGGCCGGTGTCAAAAATCCGCTGATGCTTCTGGATGAGATTGACAAGGTGAGCAGCGATTACAGGGGAGATACTTCATCGGCACTTCTGGAGGTGCTGGATTCCGAGCAGAATTACCGTTTCCGCGACAACTATGTGGAACTGCCGCTTGATCTGTCGGAAGTGATGTTCCTGGCAACAGCGAACGATACACACACAATCCCGAGACCGTTGCTTGACCGGATGGAGATCATCGAAGTGACGAGTTACACGGCGAATGAGAAGCTGCATATCGCACGGGAACATCTGATGAAAAAACAGCTCACACACAATGGGCTTAAAAAGAATCAGCTGACGATCACAAAGTCTGCGATGATGTCGGTGATCGAAGGATATACAAAGGAAGCCGGCGTCCGACAGCTGGAGCGCAGGATCGGTGAGATCTGCCGGAAAGCGGCGAGAGAGATTCTGGAGGACGGCGCGGATTCGGTGAAAGTGACAGAGCGGAATCTGGAGCATTATCTCGGACGAAAGCACAGTTCCATCCTGAAACGGAATAAAAAGAATGACATTGGAATTGTGCGCGGACTGGCGTGGACGAGTGTGGGCGGGGATACCCTGCAGATCGAGGTGAACACGATGCCGGGGAAAGGAGAATTCTTACTGACCGGCCAGCTTGGCGACGTGATGAAAGAGTCGGCCCGGACGGCGATCAGTTATGTGCGCTCACTCGGTACGGAATATAAGATTGATCCGGAATTTTTTACGAAGAATGATATACATATTCACATTCCGGAAGGAGCAGTGCCGAAGGACGGACCGTCGGCAGGTATTACGATGGCGACGGCGATTCTCTCCGCAATCACACGCATTCCGGTCCGTGCGGATGTGGCAATGACCGGAGAGATTACCCTGCGCGGACGGGTACTCGCGATCGGCGGGCTCAAAGAAAAGCTTCTTGCCGCGAAACAGGCCGGGATTACGACGGTGCTGGTGCCTGCTGAAAATAAAGCGGACATTGCGGAGATTCAGGATGAAATCAAGGACGGGCTGAACCTGAAATATGTCAGCACGATGCCGGAAGTGCTGGAAGCGGCGCTGGCATAAATGCAGAGGCTCCTTTTAGCGGTCGGCAGGATGATTCTGCGCGATTGTTCTGAAAGAAAGGAGATACTATTCAGAACAGTACCTCGCACTTGTTGCGAGGTACGTGTGAAAACGTAACTGTGAAGGTACTGAACAGATACGAAGGGAGAAACATACGGCATGATCATAAAAACAGCAGCTCTTGAGACTGTATGCGGCGTTACGAGCAGATTGCCTGAAAGCCCTTATCCGGAGGTTGCCTTTGCCGGGAAATCCAATGTCGGCAAATCCTCCCTGATCAATACGCTGATGAACCGGAAATCTCTGGCGCGTACCAGTTCGCAGCCGGGGAAGACACAGACGATCAATTTTTATAATATCAATGATGCTCTGTATCTGGTTGATCTGCCGGGCTACGGTTACGCAAAGGTGCCGCAGTCTGAGAAAGAAAAATGGGGGAAGATGATCGAGCGCTACCTGCACACATCATCGCAGTTGAAAGCAGTATTCCTCCTGATCGATATCCGGCATGATCCGGGTGCGAACGACAGGACCATGTATGAGTGGATCTGCGCGAACGGATACGAGCCGGTCATTCTGGCTACCAAGCTGGATAAGATCAAACGCAGCCAGATTCAGAAGCAGCAAAAAGTCTTACGTGAAGGTCTGGGACTTCATTCCGGAACCAGACTGATTCCTTTTTCCTCTCAGACAGGACAGGGAAGAGATGAAGTCTGGGAACTGATTGAAAATCTGATTTCTGCCGGGCAGACCTCCGGTGTCTGATGCGGCGCGGGTATCCTGCGTGTAATCATGAGATAAGGCTTGCGTAACGATTCCGCTACGGAACCGTTTTGCCTGATGATAAGGGATATGCTATGGAGAACGTAACGATTCACGGCAGATCTGCGCATCAGATGCGAAGACTGCATAACAGGGCGGAAAAAGAGGCGGTAAAAGAGACAGAGAAAAGAAGAAGGGAACGGCTGATATTCTGGCTGCTTGCCGCGGCCATCTGTGTGATGAGGCTGTGGTATATCCGTGAGCTTCATGCCCCTTTTTTACTTGACGACGAGATCGGATACTGGAGCCATGCGGCGAATCTGGCCGGGCTTTCCTGGACCGGGACGGAAACGCTGTGGTATTCTTATGGATACAGCCTGCTTCTTGCCCCGCTGTTTTTGGTTTCCCACAATATGGAAGTGCTGTATCGCCTTGCGGTCGCTGAGAACGCGTTGCTTGGCGTGCTCAGCTTCTGGGCGGGATTTCATCTGATCCTGGAGCTGGATGAGGATTTTGACAGATTGACTGCCATGTTCATTTCCTTTGTGGCGGCGTCTTATTCCGCATACATTTTTCAGTCCAGTATTGCCTGGGCGGAAACATTTGTGTATGCGTGGTTTCTGGTAACGGCCCTGCAGGCAGTGCGCTTCTGCAAAAGACCGACATATCTGAATGCGATTCTGCTGACATTGGCGGCCGCTTTTCTTTATATCATTCACAATCGTACACTGGCCATCTGGATTGCGCTGCTGCTGACTCTTTTCTATATGCTGTTCCGGCACCGGATCTCATGGAAACATCTGGCTCTGACGGCAGGAATTCTGGCAGTTGTTTATGCGGCTAATCTGGGAATGAAGGAATACCTTACTACCCTGATCTGGGGAGCCGGGGGAAAGCTGTCAGGCAACAGTGTATCTTCGCAGAGCGGAAGATTTGCTCTGCTGACTTCTTTTGCCGGGATCAGACGGCTGCTATATTCTCTGGCGGGGAAAATCTGGTATCTGTTCAGTTCTACCCTTCTGGTGGGATATCTGGGAATGGTATATCTGCTGAAATCGTTTGCCGCCGGAATCATGAAAAAACGGTCTGATCTGTGCATGGAAAAAGCTCCGGCAGGACAGAAAACCCCGGCAGATCAGAGAATTCCGGCAGATCAGGGGACTCCCGAAGGTCAGGATTCCGCGGCTCTTTTTCTTATGCTTTCCGTGCTTGGCACAGTGGCTCTTGCCACACTGACCACTGTCCCGAAAATAATTGAATCCGGGGGAAGCTATGATCGTCTGGACGTCCTGTTTTACGGGCGGTATTCGGACATGATCAGCGGGCTTCTGATCCTGACCGGTCTGATGTACCTGTATCAGGCGTTCTGCCGGGAGAAAAGTATTCGCAGCACATTGTTGGAAATTGCTCCCGGACTGCTTCTTTACGGCATCTGCTTTGCCGCAGTTCAGACTTTTTTGGACAATCTGGGCAGCTATGTCATAAACATTCCGTGCGTGCCGGGTGTTTTTTTCCTCAGATTTGATAATTATTCCATCAGCTTTATCCGAATCACTGTGATCGCTGCGGCACTGTTTTTTCTGATCCTTCTGGGCTTTTTACTCTTTCGCCGCCGTCTTGCCGTGATCGGTGCGAAAGCAAGATGCGTTCTGGTGGGATTCGGCATGACGGGAGTGTTTCTGGTAACGTCCTGGAACGGCTTCCGTATCTATACCAGACTGCAGCAGTCTTACAATTACACCTGCTATTCGGAAGCAACAGAAATCCTGAACGCGAATACGGAATTTAAAATATACAGTATGGATTCGGATCAATATTATGTATTCCGCCAGCATATGAGAGTGACGGTCGTGGACGGCGATATATCGTATGGCGCTCCTGGAGAAGAGGAAGAGAATTATTTCCTCATCGGAGATGCCGAAGCTTTGGAAACGCTGGACTTTACCGTAAAACAATATTATTATATTATGACGGTTGAGGATTCCCTGGCGGAAGGCGATGTATATATTCTGGCGGTCGGAGATGAAATCCTGGATAAACTGGAAAGCGAAGGCTATGCGTGCAGGCTTATGACAGATGCTTCGGATGCGGAGAAAGGAACGATTTATGAGTAAAAGGACGGTGCCTGGGAGCGCTCTGAATGAAAAAAGACGGGAATTGCTGGTTTTCTGGCTGCTTGCGGCGGCCATCTGCGTGATGCGGCTGTGGCATATCCGTGAGCTTCGCGCCCCGATTTTGTACAACGATGAGATCGGATACTGGAGTCATGCGGCAAATCTGGCCGGGCTTTCCTGGACGGAGACCGAAACGGCCTGGTATTCTTATGGATACAGTCTGCTTCTGATTCCGCTATTCTGGCTCACTCACAATATGGAGATCCTGTATCGGCTCGCGATCGGAGAAAATGTCCTCCTTGGTGTGATTGGATTCTGGGCCGGATTTCGCATCCTGCTGGAACTGGACGAGGATTTTAATAAGATGGCTGCCATGTTTATTTCCTTCGTAGCGGCGTCTTATTCCGCATACCTGTTTCAGTCGAATATCGCCTGGTCGGAGACATTTCTCTATACCTGGTTTCTGATCACGGCTCTGCTGGGAGTTCGCTTCTGCAAAAAACCAACATATCTGAATACGATTCTGCTGACTTTGGCGGCGGCTTTTCTGTATACCATCCACAACCGGACACTGGCGGTCTGGGTTGCTCTGCTTATGACGATGGTCTATATGCTGATCCGCAGACAGATCTCCTGGAAACAGGTGCTGCTGGCGGCGGGGATTCTGGCTGTCATTTACATGGCGAATAAAGATGTGAAAACATATCTGAATACACTGATGTGGGGGACAACGAGGAGTTTCAGGGGCAACAGCGTATCCGCGCAGTCGGGGAAATTCAAACTGCTGACCTCTGTCAAAGGAATCAAACGGCTGCTGCGGTCTCTGGTGGGGAAACTCTGGTATGTGCTGAGTTCCACTTTCCTGGTGGGATATCTTGGCATGGTGAATCTCCTGAAAGGGTTCCTCCGGAATGCACGAAGAAAGCATGTCGGGGAGACTGCGGCCGCTGAAGCAGCAGGGAAAGAAGGGAAGACTGCAGACGCAGAAGAAACCGGGCAGGAGGGGATGATGGCGTCCGGCGCTGTCGTCTCAGCTGCCGGATTGGCGGAAACACAGAAATCCGGTCTGGATTCCGCGTTTCTTTTTCTTGGCTTGTGTGTTCTCGGAACGCTGGCCGTGGCTACGCTGGGAGCGGCGCCAAAAAATGTGGCTGCCGGAGGCAGCTATAGCCGCCTGGACTCTCTGTTTTACGGGCGCTATTCGGATATGATCACCGGCCTTTTGATCATGCTGGGACTGACAGGGCTGTATCAGGGCTATTGCCGCCGCAGAAGCGCCTGGTCTGTGCTAAAAGAAGCGCTGCCGGGACTGATTGTTTATGGCGTTTGCCTGGTGGTGATTCAGATTTATTTTTCCGGTATAGGAGAATATGGAATCAACATTCCCTGCGTACCGGGCGTTATGTTCCGCAGCGTTTATAATTCATATGCAATCAGTTTTAAACAGATAACCGCCATCTCTGCGGTACTGTTTGTGCTGATCCTTCTGGGATTTCAGCTGTTCCGTTTTCGGTTGGAAAAGATCGGTGTGGGCATTCGGTGTACGCTGGTGGGACTGGGGATGCTTATGGTATTCTGGAAAACCGCCGGCAATGGATATTTGCAGTACATTGAGCTGCATCAGTCGCAGAATTACAGCAGTTATTCAGAAATATCAGAGGTGTTGAATGACAACCTGCAGTATACGATCTGCTGTAAGGGGCTGGGGGACCATATAAATCTGCGGCAGTATATCAGGGTTACGGTCGTAGAAGGGAATATTACCTACAGTATTCCTGATGAGGATAATTATTTCCTGTTTGCGGATTCAGAGGCTCTGGAGAAAGTGGATTTTACTGCGAAGCAGTATTTCTATGTAGAATCTTATTGGGGCGTGTATTTTCTGGTGACCGGTGATGAGATTCTGGAGGATCTTGAAAGTCAGGGCTATGAATGCATAGCGGTAACCAGTCTGGAAGAGATTGAAACCCTTGCGGATGGCGGAACTTTGGAAGATTGAGAAAAAGGAGGGCTATTATGAAGAAGACGGCTTTGATCATGGCGGGCGGCAGAGGTGAACGTTTTTGGCCGCGCAGCAGGAGGACTCTGCCGAAGCAGTTTTTGTCGCTGACGGACGACGGCAAAACGATGATCCAGCTCACGGTAGAACGGATCCTTCCAATCGTGGAGCTGGAGGATATCTATATTGCCACGAACAGGGATTACAGAGGACTGGTGAAGGAACAGCTGCCGGGGCTGCCGGAAGAGAATATTCTCTGCGAACCGGTGGGGCGGAACACAGCTCCCTGCATCGGCCTTGGCGCGGTGCATATTTCCCGGAAATATGAGGACGCAGTGATGTATGTGCTGCCTTCGGATCATCTGATCAAGTTCAACAATATGTTTCTGACCGTGCTCAAAGACGCGGCGGAGGTCGCCGAAAAAGAGGACAATCTGGTGACGATCGGGATCACGCCGGATTACCCGGAGACAGGATATGGCTACATTAAATTCAGACCGGAAGCCATGGAAGGGCGAAGCTATGAGGTGGAGCGCTTTGTCGAGAAACCGAGTCTGGAGGTGGCGAAGGAATATCTGGCGACGGAACAGTATCTCTGGAACAGCGGGATGTTTACCTGGAAGATTTCTTCCATCCTGGATCGGATACGAACACTGATGCCGGACACGTACGCGGGGCTGATGAAGATCCGGGACGCGGTCGGCACACCGGAGGAGGATGCGGTTCTGGAAAAGGAGTTTTACGCGATGGAGCCACAGTCGGTAGACTATGGCATCATGGAGAAGGCGGAGCATATTTATACGATCCCCGGCACATTTGGCTGGGATGACGTCGGCTCCTGGCTGGCGGTCGGGCGGATCAAAAAAACAAATGAGTCAGGCAACGTAGTGGACGGGAATGTGATCACGGTCAACACGCACGACTGCATCGTGCAGGGGCAGAAAAAGCTGATTGCCGCAGTGGGACTTGAAAATATGATCATCGTTGACACCGAGGACGCGACGCTGATCTGTGCGAAAGACAGCGCGGGTGACATTAAGAAGGTGCTGGAGAATCTGAAGATCTGCAACCGGGACGAGTATATCTGAGATTTTTGTAACAGTTCAGGACAGCATCGAAATGAGAAGGCGGTCTGTGGCCTGCTGTTCTGAACAGTTACAGAATTTTTTTCGTTGCCTGTTATGTGAAATAATGATATACTGTCGTAAATGTGTTCAAAGTGGATCAGGATAACGATTCAGGACAGTAAAACAATTTATGTTTTTCTATATAAAAAAAGCAGCGCAAAATGCGCGGGCAGGAGGAAGCTATGAAGCATGCGTTAATCACAGGAATCACAGGCCAGGACGGCTCTTATCTGGCGGAGCTGCTGCTGGAAAAAGGATATGAGGTCTACGGGATCATGCGGCGCAAGAGCGTTGTGGATTACGGCAATGTAGACCATATTAAGGAGAAAATTCATTTTATCTACGCAGATATGACCGATCCGATCTCCCTCATCACGGCAATGCGGATTTCACAGGCGGACGAAGTCTACAATCTGGCCGCACAGTCATTTGTGGCGACGAGCTGGGAGCAGCCGCTCGCGACGGCGGATATCGACGCCCTTGGTGTGACAAATATGCTGGAGGCCATCCGGACAGTAAAGCCGGAAGCACATTTTTATCAGGCGTCCACGTCAGAGATGTTTGGTCTGGTGCAGGAAATGCCGCAGAGCGAGACGACGCCGTTTTATCCGAGAAGCCCGTATGGAGTTGCGAAGCTCTACGGACACTGGATCACGAAGAACTATCGGGAGAGTTATGGTCTTTTTGCCTGCAGCGGTATTTTGTTCAATCATGAGAGTGAGCGCCGCGGCAAAGAGTTTGTGACGCGCAAAATTACGGACTCGGTGGCCAGAATCAAACAGGGAATTCTGGATCACGTAGAGCTGGGCAATCTGGACTCCAAACGGGACTGGGGGCATTCGAAGGATTATGTCCGTGCCATGTGGCTGATGCTGCAGCAGGATGAGCCGGATGATTACGTGATCGCCACAAATGAGACGCGCACGGTGCGGGAATTTGTGGAGACAGCCTTTGGTCATGTGGGGATTGAAGTAGAATGGTCCGGCACGGGAGTGGATGAGATCGGTAAGGATAAGGCGACCGGCCAGGTCATCGTTCGCGTGAACAAAGCCTTCTTCCGTCCCGCGGAAGTGGACGTGTTGCTTGGCAATCCTGCGAAAGCGGAGTCAAAGCTTGGCTGGAAGCGTGAGATTCCATTCTCCGAGCTGGTAGAGCGCATGGTAAAGAATGATATGGAGCTCGTGGCAAAAGAGATTCGTGTAAACGCATTATAAAAGTATTGTCATAAGGGCTGTCGTGGTACAGCCCTGTTTTTTACTGTAAAAGCGTCGTCAATGGCAAGTCTCGAGCCATGCTTGCATGGCTAAGAGACTGGACATTAGACGGTCCTGCGTGCCAGTGGCACGCGTTTAGCACCGACCGAAGCGGATGCGGAGATACCGGTGGTGATTGCGAGAGTTCCAAAGGAACGGAGCAATCAGCTTTTACACGTAGTGGCGCAGCGATAACAGCTGTATGGTAATTTACTTTACAGGAGAAGTACAATGAAGAAAGCATTGATTATCGGGGCAGCCGGCTTTGTCGGGAGCTACCTGATCCATCAGCTGAAGGATGTGGACGGATATCAGGTGGCGGTGACGAAGATGCCGCATGAGACGATACCCGGAGAGGGATTCGAGGTATACGACCTGAATATTCTGGAGAAGGGGCAGATCGAAGAGCTTCTGGCTGGACTGCGGCCGGACTGCATTTTTCATCTGGCTGCACAGAGTTCGGTCTTTGTTTCCTGGAAAAATCCGGGACTGACGATAGATGTCAATATCAAGGGCAGCGTAAATGTTCTGGACGCTATCCGCGCGCTGGATTATAAACCGCGGGTGCTGCTGATCGGATCCGGCGAGGAATACGGGCATGTCCGCGGGGGCGAGGTGCCGATCACGGAAGAGAATGCGGTCCGTCCGGGCAATATTTACGCGGCGACGAAGGTCTGTCAGAATCTGATCGGAAAGATTTACACGGACGCGTATCAGATGGAGATCATGTCGGTGCGCGCGTTCAATCACATCGGCCCGAATCAGGCGCCGATGTTTGTGGTGGCGGATTTCTGCAAACAGGTGGCTGAGATTGAGGCGGGAAAACAGGAACCGGTGATCCGCGTGGGGAACTTAAGCGCAAAAAGAGATTTCACAGACGTGCGTGATGTGGTGCGGGCGTACAGTCTGCTGATGGCAAACGGAAAAGCCGGAGAGACTTACAATGTAGGCAGCGGCCATGCGGTGGCGATACAGGAGATTCTGGATAAGGTGCTCTCCTTAAGCCGTGTTCCGATTCAGGCCGAGACGGACCCGGCGAAGCTTCGGCCGGTCGACGTGCCGATCATCGAGGCGGACACCTCAAAGCTGCGGGCCTGCACCGGATGGGAACGGCAGATCCCGCTGGAACAGACGCTGGCTGAGACGCTGGATTACTGGCGGGAGCGGGTGAGGGAAGAAGCATAAATAAAAAAGATAATTCGGAAAAACAGGGGGCGACAGACTTTGGGCTACAGAGAAAATTATCAGTTCTGGTGTACAGATACGTATTTTGATGAGGAGACGAAGCAGGAGCTTTTAGCTCTGGAAGGGAATGAAACAGAGATTGAAGACCGTTTTTATAAGGATCTTTCCTTTGGCACCGGCGGCCTGCGCGGTGTGATCGGTGCCGGGACGAACCGGATGAATATTTATACGGTCCGCAAGGCCACGCAGGGACTGGCGAATTTTATCAATCAGGAGAGCAAATCACGGACAGGCAGGGTGAGCTGTGCTATCGCTTTTGATTCCCGGCATATGTCGCCGGAGTTCGCGGATGAGGCGGCGCGCTGTATGGCGGCGAACGGGATCAAAGCTTACATTTTCGAATCGCTTCGTCCGACGCCGGAGCTTTCATTTGCGGTGCGGCATCTGGGCTGCATCGCGGGAATCGTGATCACGGCGAGCCACAATCCGGCCGAGTACAACGGTTATAAGGTATACTGGGAGGACGGGGCGCAGATCACAGCGCCAAAAGATAAGCAGATCATTGCGGAAGTGAACCGCGTGACGGATTTTGCAATGGTAAAGACCATGTCCCGCGAGGACGCGGTTAAGGTGGGGCTTTATCAGGTGATCGGGAAAGAAATCGACGACCGCTATGTTGCCGAGCTGAAAAAGCTGATCATCCATCCGGAAATCATTCAGGCAATGGCGGACGACATCACGATCGTCTACACACCGCTGCACGGTACCGGCAATCTCCCGGTGCGCCGCGTGTTGGCTGAGCTGGGTTTTAAAAAGGTCTATGTGGTGCCGGAACAGGAAAAGCCGGACGGCGATTTTCCGACCGTGCCCTATCCGAATCCGGAGGATCCGAAGGCGTTTGCGCTTGCGCTCGGGCTTGCGAAAAAGGTGGATGCGGATATTGTGCTGGCGACGGATCCGGACGCAGACCGGCTCGGCGTCTATGCGAAGGACAGCCATACCGGGGAATATATGTCTTTTACCGGCAATATGTCCGGAATGGTGATCGCAGAATATATTCTGTCGCGCAGAAAAGAGAACGGAACCCTGCCTGAAAACGGGGCAATGGTGAAGACCATCGTCACGACGGATATGGCCGATGTGATCGCGGAAAAATATCAGGTGAAGCTGATTGAGGTGCTGACCGGATTTAAATATATCGGGGAACAGATCAAATTTTTTGAGCAGCAGCACACATACCAGTATGTGTTTGGCATGGAGGAGAGCTACGGCTGTCTGGTGGGTACGCATGCGCGCGATAAGGACGCCTGTGTGGCGGTGATGGCGCTCTGCGAGGCGGCGGCATACTGCAAGAGTCAGGGAAGGACGCTCTGGGATCAGATGATCCGGATGTATGAGGAATACGGCTATTTCCGCGAAGGACTGGAGTCTGTTACGCTGAAAGGAATCGACGGCAGCCAGAAGATTCAGGAGATGATGAAGGCGATGCGGCAGACGCCGCCGGAGTCGTTCGCGGGGCTTAAGGTCCTTGAGGTGCGGGATTACGATGCGGATGTCGTCAAAGATATGGAAACGGGCGAGAGCCGGCCGACGGGGCTTCCGAAGTCGAATGTGCTGTATTATAAGCTGGAGAACAATTCCTGGTGCTGCGCGCGTCCGTCAGGGACTGAACCGAAGATCAAGTTTTATATGGGGGTAAAGGGCAGCAGTCTGGAGGATTCGGCCGAAAAGCTGCAGGAGCTGCGCCGGGCGCTGCTGGATTTCGCAGGAGTTGAAAAATGACCTGGGAACCGGATGCGGGTGCGAATGCTGTTTGTGGCATCACGGATATAGATTTGAAAGTATGTGTCAGCGGAATTTTTTGGAATCAGCAAATGCAGGTGTCCATAATGGCTGACGACTGACAGAGGAAAGAAGGAGTTATCGTTTCAATGAAATGTCTGATTCTGGCCGGCGGAAAGGGAAACAGCCTCTGGCCGCTTTCAAGAGGAGAATACCCGAAACAGTTTATGAGCATTCGCAGGAACCGCTCTCTTCTTCAGGAGACGGTGGCCCGGAACATTCCGTTTTGTGATGAGTTCCTGATTGCTACAAATGCGGCGTATTCCTTTATCGTGGAAGGCCAGATGAAGGCGTTTCAGGGATTAAAATACCGCTGCATACTGGAGGAAGAGGGGAGAAAAACCGCCCCTTCGACGGCAATTGCCTGCATGTACCTGAATCCGTCTGAGCTGGTCTACGTGGTTTCCGCGGATCAGATCATTGAAGGTTCGGAATATAAGGAGACGGTCATGCGCGGCCGTGCGCTGGCCAAAGAAGGGCAGCTGGTGACGTTCGGGATGGAAGTGCTGGGGGCGAACACCGGCTATGGTTATATCCGAAACGAGGGGGAAAAGGTGCTCGAGTTCCGGGAAAAGCCGGATGAAGCACAGGCGCTTCGGTATTATGAGAGCGGAAAATATCTGTGGAACAGCGGCAACTTTCTGTTCTGCGTGGGGGATTTTCTGAATGAGCTGAAAAAAAACGCGCGGGACGTCTACGACGCCTGCGAAGCTGTACACCGCGAAGTAAGAATGCGTTCCGGTACGGTGACAATTCCGGCTGAAAGGATGTGCCGGATTCCGGCAGTGTCCATTGAGAAAGCGGTTTTTGAACGTTCGGACCGCGTCTGTGTCGTGAAGGCTTCGTTTCACTGGTGGGACATCGGCAATCTGGAGATTCTCTCAAACTATATGAAAAATGAGGAGAATTATCACGTCATTTCCGAAAACTGCGATAATCTGACAGTGATCAACCAGACCGAACGCCAGCTGGTGGTGGCGGACGGAGTGGACAATCTGACGGTTGTGAATACCGAGGACGCCTGCTATATCACAAAGAAAGGCGGAAAGAACGCGGTAAAAAAGATCATTCAGGAGCACCCGGCGTACAGCAGTTATTTTGAAAAATCCCGGACGGTATACCGTCCCTGGGGAATGTACGAGATCCTGAATTATACTTCCAACTATAAGGTCAAAAAGGTGACGGTCTATCCGGGTCGTGCGATGACCACGCACAGGCATTTGATGCGCTCCGAGCAGTGGTCAGTGGTGCAGGGAACGGCGACCGTGATCCTTGATGGAACGACTCATGAGCTGCCGCTGTACAGCTCGATTGAAGTGCCGATTGGCGTGGAGCATTCGCTGGCAAACCGGTCGGAAGATGTTCTGGTGATCATGGAGGTTTCCTTCGGACCGCAGGTGATTGAGGAAGATACCGAGTATCTGGTTACGACTCCGGGACGTATCGGGGCTGCTGAGCCGTTTATCAAATGCGAGCCGGTATTCAAGAATTATCTCTGGGGCGGCACAAAGCTGCGTGATCTTTATGGAAAAAACTGTGACTATGATAAAATCGCGGAAAGCTGGGAACTTTCCGCGCACGAGGACGGCCAGTGCCGTGTGGCATCCGGAAAATACCGGGGAATGCTGTTCGGCGATTATCTGGAACGCATCGGCGAGGATGCGCTTGGCTGGAAATGTCAGGCATTTGAGCGCTTTCCGCTACTGATCAAATTTATTGACGCGAAAGAACAGCTGTCGGTACAGGTGCACCCGGACGACAGCTACGCGCTTCCGAATGAAAATGAGTACGGCAAGAATGAGATGTGGTATGTGATGGACTGCGAGCCGGGGGCGTTTATCTATTTTGGCCTGAAAAGAACCATCTCTCCGGAAGAGCTTCGCGAACGCGCCATGAACAATACCATCACTGAGGTGTTAAACCGGGTTCCCGTGAAAAAAGGAGATACCTTTTTTGTCCGCTCCGGAACCATTCATGCGATCGGCAGCGGCATCCTGATCTGCGAGATCCAGCAGAATTCGAACTGTACCTACCGCCTGTATGACTATGCCCGCAGGGACAAATTCGGAAATCTCCGCGAGCTGCATCTGGAGCAGGCCGTGGCAGTGGCGGACACAGGAAAAAAAGAAGAGGAAGTGGCCCGCACCGCCGGCTTTGCGATGGAAGACATGACACAGATGGATGGTGTTACGATACAGAAGCTCTGCGAGTGCAAATATTTTACCAGCAGCCGCTATGAAGTGGAGGAATCCGTATCGGTGGCAGTCAACGACACCTCTTTTGCTGCGCTGGTAATCCTGGAAGGGAACGGGTCGATCCGGACAGGCGAAGAGCAGATGAAATTTCAGAGCGCGGATACGTTTTTCATCCACGCGGGGAAAAAACAGGTGGATATCACAGGAAAATGCAGTTTTATCCTGACGCATTTATAATGGAGAAGATTTATAATGAAAAATCAGAAACCTGTGAGACCCTGATCAGATTGAAATGCGGATCACAGAGCATGCTGTGGGTTCGCAGTTCCAGACAGTACAGGACATGAAAAGACAGGAGCTGTAAGAGAATAAATTTATGTATAGCAAGAAGAAAAACCGCTGGCTGAAGCATCTGGATTTTATTTTGCTGGATATCTTAAGCATTTGCGTGGCGCTGTTTCTGGCGTATACGATTCGACACGGACTGCGCAGCCATTATGGGAGTGAGGAATATTTTCGGATCGGTATGGTCATGGTCTTTGCGGATCTGGTCATTGTCTTTTTCGGCGACAGCTATAAGGATGTGATCCGGCGCGGGTACCTGAAGGAATTCCGCGCGTCCTTTATTCATCTGTCTCTGGTGATGTGCGGCCTGCTGCTGTATCTGTTCATTGTGCAGCAGTCGGAATTCTTCTCCCGTCTGACCATTTTCTGGACGTGGGCGCTGGGTTTTGTGCTGATGTATTTTTCACGTATTACGCTGAAGACCTTGCTGCGCAGACGGATGATGCAAAAAGAGAATCTCGTCTCTGTGCTGGCAGTCGTCTCTCCCAGCACGGCGGAACCGGTTATCAAAGAACTGCTGAACCGGAAATACAGGGACTTTGACATCGCAGGCGCAATCCTTGTAGGACAGCAGGCGGCAAAGCAGGGACATTCGGAGAAAATGACGGAGATCTGCGGCGTTCCTGTAGTGGCGACCGGAGATGATTTTGCCGAATACATCAAAAATCATGTTGTTGATGAGATATTTGTGAGTGTCAGTGAAGATTTTGAAGCCGCGGAAGCGGTGATGACAGCCTGTGTGCGGATGGGGATTACCGTGCACCAGAATCTGACTGGCGTCGCCAGGGGCGGCAATCAGGTGGTCGACGAATTCGCCGGCTACATGGTTCTGACAAGCAGCATCAAGGTGGCCGCGTACCGCGATCTTTTCCTGAAACGCTGTATGGATATTGCGGGAGGGCTGATCGGACTTTTCCTTACTGCGCTGATGTTTCCGTTTCTGGCTGTGGCTATCAAAATAAAAAGCCCGGGTCCGGTCCTGTTCTGTCAGGAGCGGGTCGGGAAAAACGGACGGATTTTTAAAATTTACAAATTCCGTTCCATGTATGTGGACGCGGAGGCGAGAAAAGAGGAATTGCTGCGTCAGAATGAAATGCAGGGCCTGATGTTTAAAATGAAGGAGGATCCGCGTGTCATTCAGGGCGTGGGCGTCTTTATTCGCAAAACTTCTCTCGATGAATTTCCGCAGTTCTGGAATGTGCTCAAAGGCGACATGAGCCTTGTCGGTACGAGACCGCCGACTGTAGAGGAATACCGGCATTATGATATGCACCATCTGGTCCGCATGTCGATCAAGCCGGGTCTGACCGGTCTGTGGCAGGTGAGCGGCAGAAATGAGATTACCGATTTTGAGGAGGTTGTGAAGCTGGACACCAGTTATATTGAGGACTGGAGCCTGAATCTGGATATCAAGATCCTGCTGAAAACGATCAGGGTAGTCCTGGAAGGACGGGGAGAGTGAGATGTATCAAAAAGGAAAGATAAACCGGGAGGATATGCTGGAGCTTACGCGGCGGATGACACTTTCCAGAACCTGTTTCAGCCGCATCGCCGGCGCGTATTTTGACGAGGAAGGTTATGTGGACGGCACGTTCAACCGGCATTTTCAGAAGCTGACCCCGGCGGAACGGCAGGCGAATCTGGAGATTGCGAAGACCATCCCATTTTCAGAGACGAATACGGAGCTGAAGGAATATGTCTTTGATGCGGATGAGGAAAGGCCAGGCGGCATCCGGCAGATGCTGATGGCATTGGAAGCGTGCGAATTGAAAAATGATGCTCTGCTGGATACGTTCTATGAATTTCTGGGTGAGATGTTGGGAGAATCTCAGAATAAAAACGTGAACAGTGCGGATTCCCGCATGGAAAACAGGGGGAATCCTGTGACATGGGATGCTTTGTGCCGCGGGTGGCGGCCGCAGGGCTCTTTTGCGTTTTTTATCTTTTACGGAACCTACGATGTTTCGCGGAAAGGCACAGATCATGAAAGCCAGTGGGAGTCTGAGGAAGTGTATTCGTTCCTGATCGGTGCGTTCTGTGCGGTGGATGAGGAGTACAATCCCGAACCGCCGACGGGAGGCTTTCTTTTCCCGGCGTTCCGGGATCGGTGTGCAGATGATCACAGGATTGAGATTTTTATGAAAGATTGTTAATTATTTAATTACAGGAATACTCTTGCGAACAGTGACAAAAATTGGTAGAATAGAGCAGGTTTTGGTTTTGACTGTCACACGGCGAACGGCAGACCGTTGAAGGAAGCAGATGCAATGAAAAAGGGCGCAGATTTTATAAAAAATATTACTTTGCTGGGACAATTCAGCTTTTCGCTGATCACACCGCTTCTTTTGTGCCTTGCGTTCTGCTGGTGGCTGACCGCACATACGCCGGCCGGTGGCTGGATTTATATACCGGGCTTTTTCTTCGGACTCGGCGGCAGCGGAATGTTCGCGTATAAGTTTTATCTTTCTGTGATAAAAAAGGACGAAGCGGACAAAACTGATAAACATAAGAAGATATCGTTCAATGACCATTTGTAAGGGAGGATGCGCATGAGCGGATGGATCGGCGAGATTCAGCCGGCGGTCAGAACTGAGACACGCCGGGTAGCCATTATGACGGGCGTCGGGATTGTGGTGATGTGGATCGTATTTGCAATTCTGCACGTGAGTATGCCGGATACGGTTCCGTTTGATTACACCGTGATTCTGGGAGGGGTTGTCGGAGGACTGATTGCCGTTCTTAATTTCTTCCTGATGGGTCTGATGGTTCAGAGCGCGGCAGCGGCGGCGGATGAGGACGCGGCGAGGACAAAGGTGAAAGCCAGCTACTCACAGAGGCTTCTGCTCCAGATGCTGTGGGTGATCGCCGCGATCGTGGCCCCCTGCTTCCAGTTTGTGGCAGGGATTGTTCCTCTGTTTCTCCCAAGCTTTGGGATTAAGCTTATGGGGATTGTCAATCATACAAAGAAAAATTAACGGATACCGCTCTGAACAGTATTTCACATTATTGCGCATCATTGCGCTTCGCGTAGTCCGGCAGCTGTGCGAAAAAACAAAAAGCATCAGCCGGTGAGGAGGTGAAGAAAATTATGAACATTGATATTTCAGGAGCGAAAGTTCTTTTTACGATACACACGAACATCCCGATCCTTGGAGATCTGCAGATCAGTGAGACCATTGTGGTCAGCTGGCTGGTGATGATTCTGATCACGGGACTGTGCATCTGGCTGACGCATGACCTGAAGGTGGAAAATATATCCAGGCGGCAGGCAGTCGCGGAGATGCTGGTGGAGACAGCAAATAAATTCGTCATTGGCAACATGGGAGAGAGCTTCCGCTATCTGATCCCATTTGTGGCGGCTCTTTTCTCTACGAGTCTGGTCTCGAATCTGATCAGTCTGGTCGGACTTCGAAGCCCGACAGCGGATCTCTCTACGGAGGCCGCGTGGGCGGTGGTGGTCTTTGTCATGATCACCTGGCAGAAGATCAAAACGGGCGGTATTGGAGGCTACTTCAAGGGCTTTACACAGCCGATCGCGATACTGACACCGTTCAATATCCTCTCGGAGATTGCGACGCCGATCAGTATGGCATGCCGTCATTTCGGCAATATCCTCTCGGGTATCGTCATCAATTCGCTGATCTATGCCGCCCTGGCGGTAGCGAGCAGCGCACTGTTTGGCCTGATTCCGGGTCTGGTGGGCGATGTGCTGTCCGCAATCCCGTTTCTGGATGTCGGAATACCGGCAATCCTGTCGGTATACTTTGACTGGTTTACCGGCGTCATGCAGGCCTATATTTTCTGTATGCTGACAACGCTCTATATCGCGAACGCGGCGGAGGGATAGACAGTGTGTAGTGAGAAGTGAGCAGTGGCTGGCCGCGGATGGCGGGTGTATCCAGGGGCAATTAATTACGAATATTCAAAACAACAAAACAACAAAACAACAAAATCAAATCAGACTGCTGGTTACGGTTTGCTGATTACTGATCACTAACCATCAATCATCGGTCACTAAAAAGGAGGATTCTACTATGGATTTCACAGTTTTGGCAAAAGGTATCGCACTGGCAGGATGCGCAATTGGTGCAGGTCTGGCTCTGATCGCAGGTATCGGATCTGGTATTGGTGAAGGTAATGCGGTAGCAAAAGCTCTTGAGGCGATCGGCCGTCAGCCGGAATGCAAGGGCGATGTGACATCTACGATGCTCATGGGCTGCGCGATCGCAGAGACCACAGGTATCTATGGTTTCGTTACCGGTCTGCTTCTGATCTTCGTGGCGCCGAATATGTTCATGAACCTTCTTGCATAATTTTCTGCAGGTTCAGTTTCAGGACTGATGACATGACAGGAAATCAGGAAAGGAGATTACGGACATGGATGTACAGAATTTAGTCAGCCTCGTACCGTGGACCTTTGTCGCACAGATATGCAACCTTTTTATCCAGATGTATCTGATCAAACGTTTTCTGTTTAAGCCGATCAATGTCATCATTGAGAAGCGGAAAGCCGCCGCGGATGCTGAGATTTCGGAAGCCACAAAGGCGAAGGAAGAAGCGCAGGCGATGAAAGCGGAGTATGAGCAGAGCATGCTGGAGGCGAAGACGAAGGCGAATGACATTCTGACAACGGCGCAGAAGACGGCGACGGTGCAGAGTGAGGAGATCCTTCGTGACGCTTCCAAACAGGCTGCATCGATCAAGGCGAAAGCCGAGAGCGATATCGCGCAGGAGAAGCGCAAGGCCGTCAATGAGATCAAGGATGAGATTGGCAGCATGGCCGTGGAGATTGCCGGCAAGGTGATCGAGCGTGAGGTCAGCGAAGAGGATCACGCGAAGCTGATTGATGAATTTATAGCGAGTGTAGGTGAGAGCGCATGACACAGACAGCCAGAGTATATGGGGGCAGCCTGTATGAGCTAGCCGCCGAGGAGTCGCTTACGGATACGATTCGCACACAGATGAGTGAGGTGCTGGATCTGTTCCGGGAAAATCCGGATTATCTGGCGCTGCTTACGGAGCCATCCATCGCGAAGGAGGAACGGACAGGCCTGATCGAGACCGCGTTCGGTTCCTGCGCGGAGCGGTATCTGGTGAGCTTTTTGAAGCTGCTGTGTGAAAAGGGCATCCTCCGGGAATATGAGGGATGCTTTGAGGAATACACACGGCGGTACAACGCAGATCACAATATTGCCGAGGCTGTAGTCACAAGCGCGGTGGAACTCACCGGTGCGCAGACGGCGGCCTTGAAGGATAAACTCGAAAAGCAGACCGGGAAGACCGTGATCCTGACGCAGAGGATCGACCCTTCCGTGGTCGCGGGACTGCGTGTGGAGCTGGAAGGAAAGCAGCTTGACGGTACCGTGAAGGACCGCATGGCGGGGATTTCCCGGAAGCTGGAGGAAGTTGTCTTATAGTTTGCAACAGCAGGCCGCAGACATTTTCTGGTTTGCTGCTGTTTGGAACTGGATATATCATATCAATCATAGGTAAGGATGGATAAGACCATGCAATTAAAACCTGAAGAAATCACCAAGGTCATCCGCAGCCAGATCAAATATTACGAGAACGCGATCCATCAGGACGAGACAGGTACCGTTCTGCTGGTCGGCGACGGCATTGCCAGAGCGAGCGGGCTTGTGAACTGCATGGCCGGAGAATTGCTGGAGTTTGAGGACGGAAGCTTCGGCATGGCGCAGAACCTCGAGGAGAACAGTGTCTCGATCGTTCTGTTTGGTTCCGGCGAGAAGATTCAGGAAGGACAGACCGTAAAACGTACCGGCAAGGTGGTATCTGTGCCGGTAGGAGAAGAACTGATCGGCAGGGTCGTGAATGCGCTCGGACAGCCGATTGACGGAGCGGGTCCGATCACAGCGAAGGAATATCGCCCGATTGAGAGCCAGGCGCCCGGCATCTGTGACCGGCAGCCGGTTTCTGAACCGCTTCAGACCGGCATCAAGGCGATCGATTCCATGATTCCGATCGGACGCGGACAGCGTGAGCTGATCATCGGCGACCGTCAGACAGGAAAGACGACGGTGGCGACTGATACAATTATCAACCAGAAGGGCAAGGATGTTATCTGTATTTATGTGGCGATCGGACAGAAGCGTTCGACCGTAGCTTCTCTGTGTGAGACGCTCTCGAGAAACGGGGCGATGGACTACACGATCATCGTGGCCGCGACCGCTTCCGAGGCGAGTCCGCTGCAGTACATTGCACCGTATTCGGGCTGCGCGATGGGAGAATATTTTATGCAGCAGGGCAAGCATGTGCTGATCATTTATGACGATCTGAGCAAGCATGCGGTAGCGTACCGTGCACTCTCTCTGCTGATCCGCAGACCGCCAGGACGTGAGGCGTATCCGGGCGATGTCTTTTATCTGCATTCCAGACTGCTTGAGCGTGCGGCGAAGCTGGATGATGCGCACGGCGGCGGCTCTCTGACAGCGCTTCCGATCATTGAGACGCAGGCGGGTGATGTATCCGCTTATATTCCGACTAACGTGATCTCGATCACAGACGGTCAGATTTTCCTGGAGACCGAGCTGTTTCACTCCGGCGTTATGCCGGCGGTGAACCCGGGTATCTCCGTATCCCGTGTCGGCGGCAATGCGCAGATCAAGGCGATGAAAAAGGTATCCGGTACGCTGAAGCTGATCTATTCCCAGTACCGTGAGCTGCAGAGCTTTGCACAGTTCGGCTCCGATCTGGATGCGGATACGAAGTCCCGACTGGATCAGGGCGCGCGTATCGTGGAAGTATTAAAGCAGAACCAGAATTCTCCGGTGCCGGTTGAAAAACAGGTGGCGATCCTGTATGCGGCGAACAACGGCTATCTTACTTCGGTTGAGACCGGAGACGTCCGTTCGTATGAGACGGGACTATACCCGTTCCTGGATACGAATGCACAGGGCGCGGCAGCCATGCAGGCCATCCGCGAGACAGGCAAGCTTGAGACGGAGACAGAAGATAATCTGAAGCAGGCGCTGCAGGATTATACGGATCAGTTCCTGGCTACGAAGTGAGGAGACATCCGCGGACATCATCTATAGCAGGGGCTTTTACCCCGACATCATGATAAAGAATTTTTTTATAGAGGGAGGAACGACATGGCTGCAAACATGAAAGCGGTAAAGCTGCGCATCAAAAGTGTTCAGAGCACAATGCAGATTACCAAAGCAATGGAACTTGTAGCATCCTCCAAGCTGCGCAGGGCAAAAGACCGTTCTGATCAGTGCCGTCCGTATTTCAGGGAGCTTCATCAGACGCTGGCCGATATCGCGGAGGGAAACACGGATTTCTCTTCTGTATATGCGAAACCGGCTGCAGGCAGCCGCCCACAGGCAAACAGGTACTGTTATGTCGTGATCGCGGGCGACCGCGGTCTGGCCGGCGGATACAATTCCAATCTGTTCAAAAAACTGGAAGCGGCGGCTTCACAGAATCTGGCGGATGGAAACAATCCGAAAAACAGTTTGAAAAACAGTCCGGCAGATGCGGGTGCAGACGGTTCTGCTGCGAACGCGGGCGAATATGTGGTGCTTCCCATCGGGAAAAAGGCTGTGGAATATTTTCAGCGCAGAGGTGTGGAGATCCTGACGGAAGATTTTGCGACGGTGGCGGATGTCTCCGTGGCGGACTGCTTTGAGATCGCGCGGCTGCTCTGCCGGGAATACCGGGAAGGGCGCTTCGGACACATTGAGCTTTGTTATACAGAATTTGTGTCCATGCTTTCTCAGCGGCCACAGATTGCTCCGATGCTTCCGCTGACTGATCTGGGAAGCGATGCTGATCAGACGGATGCCGGGAACGGCGCAGTTTCAGAGAAAAAGCCGGTTCGCAATCTGATCCTGTATGAGCCGGACAGTACGGAAGTCTTTGACGCCATCGTTCCGGAATATCTGGGAGGCCTGATCTACGGCGGTGTCTGTGACGCGCTGGCGAGTGAGCTGGCGGCGCGGCGCAACGCAATGGAGGCGGCGACCAGCAACGCGGAGGAAATGATCGAGAAGCTGAACCTGAGCTATAACCGCGCGCGCCAGAGCAGCATCACGACAGAGATCACAGAGATTGTCGCAGGCGCGGAGGGCATATAAAGAAAACGGCGCGGCCTGCGTCACCGGTACTGATGTGTCGATGACGGGGCGTTAGGAGGATTTTAAGATGAGTGACAAACACATTGGCGAGGTAGTGCAGGTCATCGGCCCCGTTCTGGACATCCGGTTTCCGCATGACGAGCTGCCCGCATTGCTGAATGCGATAGAGATTGATAACAATGGCAAAAAGCTGGTCGCAGAGGTAGCGCAGGAGATTGGTGACAATACTGTGCGCTGTATCGCGATGAGCTCGACGGACGGACTGGTGCGCGGCACGAAGGCTGTGGATACCGGTTCCGCGATTACCGTACCGGTGGGCGAGGAATGTCTGGGACGAGTGCTCAACCTGCTGGGTGAGCCGGTGGATGAGAAGCCGCCGGTGGATTCAAAAGAGCGCTGGTCGATCCATCGTCCGGCTCCGTCCTATGAGGAGCAGACTCCGGCAACGGAGATTCTTGAGACCGGTATCAAGGTCGTAGACCTGATCTGCCCATACGCGAAGGGCGGCAAGATCGGTCTGTTCGGCGGCGCAGGTGTCGGCAAGACCGTCCTGATCATGGAGCTGATCCACAATGTGGCGACGGCGCACGGCGGACTGTCTGTATTTACCGGCGTTGGCGAACGTACCCGTGAAGGCAATGACCTTTACAACGAGATGAAAGAAAGCGGCGTTATCGATAAGACAGCGCTGATCTACGGGCAGATGAACGAGCCGCCCGGAGCGCGTATGCGTGTCGGCCTTTCCGGACTGACGATCGCGGAGTACTTCCGCGATGTGAAGAATCAGGACGTGCTGCTTTTCATTGACAATATTTTCCGCTTCACGCAGGCTGGTTCCGAGGTGTCCGCGCTGCTTGGACGTATGCCGTCCGCGGTAGGCTATCAGCCGACGCTGGCGACTGAGATGGGCGAGCTGCAGGAGCGCATCACCTCGACGAGAAAGGGTTCCATCACTTCCGTGCAGGCAGTCTATGTACCTGCGGATGACCTGACAGACCCGGCTCCGGCGACGACCTTCACCCATCTGGACGCGACCACGGTACTTTCCCGTGACATCGCCAGCCAGGGTATTTATCCGGCAGTGGACCCGCTGGATTCCACAAGCCGTATCCTCTCCCCGGAGATTCTCGGCACCGAGCATTACGAGATCGCGAAAGCGGTGCAGATGGTGCTGCAGCGTTACAAAGAGCTGCAGGATATCATCGCCATCATGGGTATGGACGAGCTTTCCGAGGAGGACAAGACGACAGTAAACCGCGCGAGAAAGGTACAGCGTTTCCTTTCCCAGAGCTTCTCCGTAGCGGAACAGTTCACCGGCATGCCCGGCCAGTATGTACCGCTCAAAGAGACCCTGCGCGGATTCCGCATGATCCTGAACGGCGAGTGCGACCACATTCCGGAGAGCTGCTTCCTCTTCGCGGGCACGATTGACGACGTGTTTGAGAAAGCGAAGAACCTGTAAAAATTTTGTCTGCATTGCGTGATGTTGTAACCTGTATCTGTGAAGGCATTGAACAGTTACGGGCAGGGAGCTTGAAAGGACAAAATGTAACAGGAGTAAGGAAGGAGACGGCTTATGAGTAGTTTTCCATTAAGAATCGGAACGCCGGACGGCCTTCTCTTTGAGGGGAACGCCGAGCGTGTGGTATGCCGGACGATCACCGGCGACCTTGCGGTCCTCGCGGGACACTGCAATTACTGCACTGCCATCGGTATGGGCGAAGCGCATGTGGTGTTCGAGGACGGCACCACGCGGTATGCGGCCTGCATCGGCGGGATGCTTTCAGTCATGGACGGTACCTGCCGTGTCCTTGCCACCACCTGGGAGTGGAAAGAGGACATTGATAAGGAGCGTGCTGAGGACGCAAAGAAACGCGCCGAGGAACGTCTGGCGAGACAGGGACTGACTGATCAGGAGTACGCCAATGCCACCGCGAAGCTTCACCGGGCGCTGGTGAGACTGAGCGTGAAGCAGTAGATGTTTTTGGCCGCGCATTTATAGCGCGGTTGGTGTTGAAAAACGTATTATGCCCCATGTGTGAATGCACATGGGGCATAGTTTTATTGACATTTATTGGTTTCACTATTATAATTAGTTTCACTAATTTAGTGAAAGGAATGATTCGGGTGAAACTTGAGAATATGAGAGCATACGATTGTGTATCTGAGAAATTTTTGAGAATTCCCAATATCCAACGATATGAAGTTAAAAACAGAACAGAAGATGGATTTCAATTTGAGATTGAATTGGAAGACGGTTTTATTTTCAGAATGCGGGCGTATATGCTGACCCAGATTTATCCATCAACAATATTGGAGTTTTGTAGTAACGAGAAACACATATTAAGTGAAAGTGTGCTCGTGGCTCCTTACGTATCAGATCGATCTGCGGAAATCTGCAGAGAAAAACAATTGGGATATTTTGATTATGCAGGAAATTGCTGGTTTACTGCTCATTCTATTTACATCTCAGAACGGGGAAATATAAATTCGTTTGTTGTGAAGCAAAGACAGAACTCTTTTTTTGATCGATCATCGACCGTGTCTTCTTTGATATTGCGGGAATTATTTGCGGATTATCGAAAAATCTGGAGACTGAAGTATCTTGCAGAGCAAGTTGGGTGTAGTATAGGTCAGGTCTCTAAATTGATGACTTATCTGATAAAGAATGCCTGGGCCGAGAAGACAGAGACAGGTTATGCAATTATTGAACCCGAGAAACTGATGCGGGAATGGAGTAAAGGGTATGGGAAGAAGGAACCAGAGATCTGTTCCTGTTACAGTCTGGATTCGATTCCTGAGATTGAAAAAAAATTGAGAAAAATCAGGCAGGAAAATGGCATAGCCTATTATCTATCTGGCTTTTCAGGTGGCGTTCGCTATACTCCGGTAGTCCGATACAATAAAATTCATGTGTTTTTATCACCGGAAGATATTCATGAAACACTGCAACTTCTGGAACTAAAACGCGTGGATAGTGGGTCTAATGTTATTATTTTTCCGATAACAGACACCGCGTGCCTGAAAAACAGCAGAATTATGAATCATGATTCTGTTGTATCGCCGGTACAGATTTATTTAGACTGTATGCAATTGAAAGGCAGAGGGGAAGAAATGGCTGAAAGCATATTAAACAAGGTGATATTAAAATGATTCGTGACGAAGATTTAATTACCAGGGTAGACTATTCGGCGGGGCAGAAAGAAGCGGCGCACCGGGTACTGATAGAATTGGTTAATTTATTTCAGGAATATGAAGAGGATATCCGAATTGTAGGCGGGTGGGTGCCAGATTTGATGTTTCCGGAAGAAGGGCATATCGGAAGTGTGGATGTAGATATTTTGATTAATCATCTGACTTTGCAGGATGAAGGATATCAGAATATGTCTTGCATTTTAAGAAAAAATGCGTATTTGGATCATCCGGATAAGTATTTCTCGTTTATTAAAACAGTAGAAGTAGATGGGATTTTTTATGATGTAGATGTTGATATTCTCGCGGGAATGTATGGTGGGACGCAGAAGAAAAGACGGAGTCAGCATGTACAGGGGATAAAAGCTTTAAAATCGACCGGAGGTAATTTTGCTTTTAATTTTCCGCCTCAGAGAATAAAAATGGAAGCGAGACGACCAGACGGAGCATTTGACGTTGCGAATGTAAGTGTGATTGCAGTTGTACCGTATATAGTTATGAAGACGGCGGCTTTAGGACGAGGAAAGGCGAAGGATGCTTATGATATTTATTTTCTTGTGAAACATTATAGTGGTGGAGTAAGAACATTGTCAATTGAATTTCAGAAGGTTCACGATAAAAAAATTGTTACTGAAATGAAAGAGAAGCTTTCGGATAAATTTGCTTCTCCGGATCATGCAGGACCAAAAGACGTTATAGATTTTCTGGGACTTAGTGATGAGGATGAAATAGAGATGACAAAGAGAGATGCTTACGAGCAGATACAGGCTTTAATTAATTTGATTTAAAAAACTCTGTTTTGATTTTCCGTTTTTACAAAGCAAACACTGTTTTTCCATATTTTTGTTATACACTATCTTAAAATATTTGTTGGTAAAGGCGGAATGCACATATGAAATGTATTCAGAACTATTTTCGGACAGGTAAGATGCGTTCTCTCGGGTTTGGTCGTGTGCTGCTGTTTTTGGGGCTTATGCTTTTGTCTGCTGCTCTGACGGCACTCGTATCCCCGGCAACTGTTTATGCAGGCGAAATGGGCGGCATGGATTTCGGCAATTTTGGCGGCGGAGGCGATTCCGCGGGCGGCGACTGGTCAGGCGGTGATATGTCGGGAGGCGGCATGGATTTTGGCGGCTTCGGAGACTGGGAAGACTCCTCCTCTGAGGACGAAGAGCTGGTCTATGAGACTGAGACAGAGACCGAAACGGAGACAGAGTTTGTCCTGGCTCTCGTGGATGAGGGAACCTGCGGAGATGATCTGACCTGGGAACTTTACAATGACGGGGCTTTGACCATTACAGGTACCGGTGCGATGACCTCGTTTTCGGATGAGGATGACGTTCCGTGGTACAGTAACCGGGATGTGGTCGTCACAGTGACGATTAGCAGCGGTGTGACCGATGTCAGTGATTACGCTTTTTATAAATGCACGAATCTGACGAGCATTACGTTCACCGACATCGATATGGTGACGGAGATCGGGGAGTACGCGTTCTACGGCTGCTCTTCTCTGACGGATATTGTAATCCCGTCCGGTGTGACGGAAATCGGGGAGTATGCGTTCTACGACTGCTCTTCGCTGGCGGAAATCAGTGTCCCGGAGAGTGTGACGGAGCTTAGCGCATATCTGTTTTACAATTGTTCCGCGCTGAAGAGCTTTGCGATATCCGACGCTGTGACGGAGATCGGAGAGTACACGTTCTACGGCTGCTCCGGACTTGAAGAGATCAGCATTCCGGAGACAGTCACGGAGATCGGAGAGTATGCGTTTGCCTCCTGCGAGGGGCTTAGTACAGTAACGCTTTCCGGTGGGATTACGGAGCTTGCCGGTTACATGTTTTCCGGCTGCGACAGCCTGGAAAGCATCAGTATCCCGGAGAGTGTAACGGAGATCGGGGATCATGCGTTTTATAACTGTGAAGCCCTAAGCCAGGTGAACATTTCTGAGAGCGTGACGGAGATTGGCAGCTATGCGTTTGCCTCCTGTGACAGTCTCGAAAGTATCAGCGTTCCGGAGAGTGTGACGACCATTGACAGCTACGCCTTTTCTGATTGTGCGGCATTAACCGGCGTCACGCTTACAGACAATGTGACAAGCATCGGAATGTTCGCGTTTTCCGGCTGCGAAAGTCTTTCTTCCTTTACGATTCCGTCGGGTGTGACGACGATCAGCAGCAGTACGTTCCGGGACTGTACGGGGCTGACCAGCGTGGAGATACCGGAGAGTGTGACGAGCATCGGCATTTATGCGTTTTCCGGCTGTTCCACACTGGAGAATCTTGTGATACCGGAGGGAGTGATCAGCATTGCCAACAATGCGTTTGAAAAGTGCACTGCTCTGACGAGCGTTTCGTTCCCGGAGACGCTGACGACCATTGGAGAAAACGCGTTTGATTCCTGCACAGCTCTTGAAAGCCTTACGATTCCGGATGGGATGACCGCGATTGGGAATTATGCATTTAAAAAATGTACAGCGCTTACCACGGTCACGATTTCAGACAGTGTGACGAGTATCGGAAAATACGCGTTTTCCGGCTGCAGTGCGCTGGCGGAGGTGGAAATACCGGACAGCGTGACGAGCATTGGCAGCAATGCGTTTGCTGACTGTGTGAGTCTGACCTGTGTGACCATTCCGGAGAGTGTGACGAGCATCGGCGGCAGTGCGTTCTCCGGCTGTACTTCGCTGACAGAAGTAGAAATGCCGGACAGTGTGACGAGCCTTTCCGACTCTGTGTTTTCCGGCTGTTCCGCGCTTGCCTCTATCGAGATCCCGGACAGCGTGACAAGTATCGGAAAATATACGTTTGAGGGTTGCACGAATCTGAAGACAGTGACCATTCCGTCGAGTGTCGTGAGCATCGGCGACCGGGCGTTTTCCGGCTGCTCGTCTCTTACGGAAGTAACGATTCCGACCAGTGTGACAGATATCGGGAAAGAAGCGTTTGCCTCCTGCACGTCGCTCAAAGAGCTGGAACTGCCGTCAAGTCTGACCAGCATCAGCAGTTATTTGTTTTCAAACTGCACAGCGCTGACGGAAATCGTTATTCCTTCCAGCGTGACCAGTGTGTCGATGTATGCGTTTAAAAGCTGCGACGCGCTGACCAGTGTGTATTATACCGGCACAGAGGACGACTGGGACAGCGTCACGATCGCGTCGGGGAATGAGAACCTGACGGCGGCGGAGATTACGTATGAGTATGCTGCATAGCAAAATGTATGAGCATACTGTATAGTAAAAGGGTTCGTAACTGTGAAGGTACAGAACTGTTACAGGGATTTTTCAGGGGAAGACTGTTAATGCAGGCTTCCCTTTTCTGCTGAAACAGTTTTTGTCATGAAGCTCTTTCCTTTTATTGATTGAGATGAGGTTTTGTGGTATGCTGAAAAAAGAATTCAAGTAACTATCCAGAACAGGTCTTCGCACTTGCTTCGAAGACCGAGTGAAAACATATAAAATGATATAAGGAGGACAGACAAATGGTACATTTCGTAGGCGCCGGAAGCGGCGCGGCAGATCTGATCACGGTGCGGGGCAGCAGGCTTCTTGGTGAGGCGGATGTGATCATTTACGCGGGTTCACTGGTGAATCCGCAGCTGTTGGATTATAAAAAAGAAGATTGCGTAGTTTACGACAGCGCAAAGATGACGCTGGAGGAAGTGTTTGCCGTCATGCGCGACGCGGAGGAAAAAGGCCTAACGACGGTGCGGCTGCACACCGGTGATCCCTGTGTGTATGGAGCGATCCGGGAGCAGATGGATCTGCTGGACGAGGCCGGGATAGCCTATGATTACTGTCCGGGTGTGAGCGCATTTTGCGGCGCGGCCTCCGCTTTGAATATGGAATATACGCTGCCGGGTATTTCCCAGACGGTGATCATCACGAGGATGGCGGGCCGGACGCCGGTGCCGGAGAAAGAGGAGATCGCGAAACTGGCTTCTCACGGTGCGACGATGGTCATTTTCTTAAGCACCGGAATGCTGGGGAATTTAAGCGAACGGCTGATGGCAGGCGGCTATCAGGCCGACACACCGGCGGCCATTGTGTACAAAGCAACATGGCCGGACGAGCGCAGCTACATCTGTACGGTGTCGACACTGGCGCAGTGCGCAAAGGAAAACAATGTCACGAAGACGGCGCTGATCATTGTCGGAGATACGGTCGCGCAGGCGGGGTACAACCGCTCGGAACTGTATCATCCGGCGTTCACGACGGAATTCCGAAAAGCGACAAAGACCAGGGAAACAATGTGATTATCAAAGGAAAAAGGTGCTTGACGGACAATTGAAATTATAATGATGCGCACAGGCGTGTAAGGAAATATGACAGCTTGAGCTGCCTGCGCCTGGCGCGAGCGAGCTGACGCTCGATAATAAATAGTGTTTTAGCAAGGAGGTTCAGCGCGATGACATATACAGATGTGAAGATTACGGTTCCTGGAGAGATGAAGTCTTATGTAACTTATTATAACAAAAATATGGAATTGGAGAGGAATGCGCTTCTTTTGTATCCTTATATAAAGAATTTAACAATATCTCATGGGAAAGCAGCAGAAATCCTTGGAATCCATAAAACAGATTTAATTGAGCTTTATGAAAAACTGGGTTTACCCTATCTTGATTTGGATGTAGCAGAAGTTGAAGAGGAAGTTTTGTCTTATAAAAAGCTAAAGGATGTGGGCAAATGATTATTATTTCAGATACAACGCCAATTATTTCTCTACTGAAAATTAAGCATTTGGACTTATTACAAAAATTATTTGGTGAAATATGGATTCCGAATGCAGTTTATGAAGAACTAATTTCGAATAAAAAATTCAGTAATGAAGCCAGACAGATTATGGAAGTGGAATACATCGAAAAAGTGCAGGTAGGAGATTCTAAGTCTGTAAGACTATTGCAACGTGCAACCGGGTTGGACGCTGGGGAGAGTGAGGCAATTATCTTATCGGATGAAAAAAAGGCAGATATTTTGCTGATGGATGAAGCAAAGGGCAGATTGGTTGCGAAACAGATGGGTCTGACGATCATGGGGACGGTAGGTATTCTGATGACAGCGTATGAAGAGCAATTATTGACATCCCTGGAAATTGAACAATGTATTGAAGCATTGCGAGAAAATGGAAGGCATATCAGTGAAAAACTGTACCAGCAGTTAAGAGATAAGTTCAGGGAATAGCAGATTATCTGTTACATTTACAGCTGCGCTGTGAATGTAACGATTATCTACAAGATCCAATAAAAACGTTTATAATATAGAAGATTTCCAGAAAGATTACAACATATGTTTTTGAAAAAGGGAGAAGAAACTGATGGATTTTATTAAAGGAATCACCTTTGCTGCATTTGCCCCGAAGGGCAGTCTTGAAACACCGGAAGCAAAGCAAAGTCTCCGGAATCTTGCGGAACGGACAAACGCGAACTTTATTATCCTCGTCCCGATGGGGCTGCAGGATACGCCGCAGTCGGAGGATATTGATTATCGTTCAGATGCAACGGTAAGCGACCGTGAGCTGGCCGCGGCAATTCGCATGGCGAAAGATCTTGGACTGCGCGTGGCACTGAAGCCGACCGTGAACTGCCGCAACGGCGTCTGGCGGGCACACATCAACTTTTTTGACGAGGATGTCCCCTGTGAGCCAAAGTGGAGCAACTGGTTCCGGGCATATACGGACTTTCAGCTGCATTACGCGGAAATCGCGCAGCGGGAAGGCTGCGAGATGTTCCTTCCGGGTTGTGAAATGGTACAGAGCGAGCGTCGGGAGCAGGAATGGCGGCAGCTGATCGCAGATATCCGTAAAGAGTATGGCGGTCTGGTTTCCTACAATACAGACAAATACCAGGAACACAACGTTAAATGGTGGGATGCGGTGGACGTGATCTCATCGAGCGGCTATTATCCGGTCAACGACTGGGAACGCCAGCTGGACCGGATTGAGGCGGTGGTTCAGAAATTTGACAAACCATTTTTCTTTGCGGAGTGCGGATGCATGTCCACGAAGGGCTCTGATCAGGTGCCGAATGACTGGAACCTGTCAGGTGATGTGGATCTGGAAGGGCAGGCCGACTGGTACCGCACCATGTTTGCAGCCGGAAACAGGCGCGACTGGGTCGGAGGCTACGCACTCTGGGACTGGAGCTGGAGACAGTATTCCCTTGCGGAGGCGGTAAAGGATAAAAAATACGATATCTATGGGAAACCCGCGGAGCAGGTAGTGGCAGAGTTTTACGGCCGGAAATAGATAAATGATGCGTGAGTGCTGCGTCTGTGAAAGCGGGCATGAGAGCTTTTGAGGCATATGAAAACAGGTATGAGGAGGGGAGTCATGAGAAAAAGTATGAGTTACCGGAATTTTAACGTTGCGGTTTACTGTCCGGTAGGGGACGTTAACCGGATTACGGATTTTGTGAAATTTGAGGAAAAGTACCGTCTGCTGACGGATCATGTGAAAATCGGGCGGGTATATCTGGAATGCTACCGGAGTGAAGAATGGTGTACAAAGGAGCATTTGCTGGAAGTAAAGGATTATTTTGAGAGCCGGGGGATCGCCACATCCGGCGGGATCACGACCTGCGCCGACAGCAGTAAGGAGGGATTTGCTTCTCTTTGCTATTCAACTCCAAAAGACGAGGAAACGCTTCGGAAAGCGGTTGCCCTCAACGCGGAGGTTTTTGACGAGTTCATTTTTGATGATTTTTATTTCCTGAACTGCCGCTGCCCGGCCTGCATTGAGAAGAAAGGAAACCGCACCTGGTCTGAGTTCCGCATGGCGGAGAAAAAGAGGATTACGGAAGACATCGTGATGAAGACTGCGAAGGAAATTAATCCGGCAGTCAATGTCATTGTAAAATATCCGCAGTGGTACGACAGCTTTAATGAAGAAGGCTACGACCTGGAAATGGAACCGGCCATGGTCGACTCGATCTATACCGGGACGGAGACGCGCAATCCGAAATACACGCAGCAGCATATTCCGAAGTATCTGAGCTATTTTATCATGCGTTATTTTGAAAACGCCGCACCGGGGCGGAATCTCGGCGGCTGGTTTGACCCATATGAGTGTACTTATAATCTGACCTCTTATCTGGAACAGGGCTATCTGACGCTGTTCGGAAAAGCGAAAGAGGTCACTTTATTCAGCCTTGGCTCCCTGCTGAACGACCCGGCTTACCGGACCTTCTGCGCCGCTCTGGAGCAGATGTTTGCGGATGCGGACGAGCTTCTGGACAAGCTTGGAAATCCGACCGGAGCAGCTGCCTATCGCCCGGCAAACGCGCGCGGAGAGAACAATATCCACAATTACCTTGGTATGTGCGGCATTCCGTTTGAACCCTGCCTCCGATATCCGGAACAGGCAGAGACCATTTTCTTAAGCGAGGGCGCCGCGGATGATAAAGAGATTGTGAAAAAGATGCAAAAGAGCCTGTTAAACGGCGCACAGGTCATCGTGACCAGCGGCTTTGTCCGCAGGCTTGGTTCCGCGTTTGGAGAGTTTGTAAATGTGACATACAGCGCAAGAAAAGCGCTCGTGAGCAAGTATGCGGACAGCAAGGATAACGGCATAAACATCTGCGGCTGTTACAGCGGAGACGCACCGGTACTGATCCCGCAGATGGAGTACTGCACGAACGATGTCTGGGAGCTGGCAGCCGGATATGGCACAGAAAGCGCCTTTCCGATCGTGCTCCAGTGCAACTACGGGAGAGGAAAGATCAGTATCCTCACAATTCCGGATGATATGGGAGATCTGTATCATTACCCCGCAGAAGTGCTGAATGTGATCCGGCGGACGGTATGCTCCGGGCTGCCCGCAGTGCTTGAGGGACCTGCAGGGATCCAGATGTTCATATACGACAACAACCGGATCATTCTCCGCTCCGATCTGGACTATACCTGTGAAGTGACGCTTCGGCTGTCAGACGGGATCCGGTCTGTACGGGAATCCGGAAGCGGCCGGGAGCTTGCTGTTACAGATCATAAAGTGACAATGGCTTTAAGATCGGCAGTGAATGTGCTGCTGGAGCTGGAGTAATTTCTGATAATAAATGGTCTTTTCCCGTAACTGTAAAAGTACTGAGCAGTTACGATGGCAGAATTATTTCAACGTGATAAAAGCGTTATCGGGAATCTTATCAGGTAGATTATTTTTATTGACAGATTAAAAATTGAGGAGGCTATGCAATGGAATTAGTAGAAGGAATATTAAACAGGAGAAGTATTCGACAGTTTACGGACAGGCATATCGCGGATGAGGAGCTCCACACGATACTTCGGGCAGCGATGACCGGACCTACCTGCGCAAATACACGGGACTGGAGTTTTCTTGTTGTTCGTGACAAAGAAATGCTGAATAAAATGGCGGATGCCAATGGCGGGCCGGCGGAGCCTCTTCGTCACTGTGATCTGGGAATTCTTATTCTGGGCGATCTGGAACGGGCGTTTCCGTATGCGAAGGATTACTGGGTGATTGACGGAGCAATTGCGGGACAAAACATGATACTTGCAGCGGAGGGCCTCGGTATTGGTTCTGTATGGCTTGGAACCTGGCCGCAGATGGATCGTGTGGAGAATCAGAGAACCCTTTTTTCATTGCCGGATTCCGTAATTCCGCACTCTGTTATTGCGTTTGGATATCCTGCGGAAGAAAAGAGCGGCGCTCATCCGGATTATGAAGAAAACCGGGTACATTTTGAAAAGTGGTAATTTGAGTGAACCAATTTGCGGAGACAATTTTGAAAAACCTATTTTAACTCAAAAACATTGACATTTAACTTTTGGAAAGTTATATTTTAATAAATTGAGTGAAAAAGAGGGATTGCTATGGATTTACTTACAAATGTTTTTGGAATACAAGTGCAGTCCGAAAATTGGAATAAACAAAATGGATTACCGTTGTATATTGCAGGCAGCTATGATTTTGCAGCGGTAACACTTAATGGCTGCAAGTGTATTGTATTAACTCCAAAGGAAGAACTTGAAACGCTGCCTGCACTAAAGAAGGAAATTAAAAAAATCCAGGAGATTGATAATGTACCTGTGGTTTTAAAGCTTCCGACAATATCTTATTACCGAAGAAATAAGATGATAGAGAACAATATACCTTTCATTACGGACAGACAGATATTTTTGCCTTTTATGGGGACATTCTTAGCAAAAGAAAATGGAGAGGAAAAAGAACTGAAAAAATTTATGTTTTCCACTCAGCAGCTGGTTTTGCTTTATCTCTATCAAAAAAAGAAAAAGTTATATGTTTCCAAGGCAACAAAAATACTTCCTTTTACGGCGATGACTATGAGCCGGGCTGTAAAACAGCTGGAAGCGGCAGGCATGTTTCATGTGACAAAGGATGGTGTAAACAAAGTTATTGAATCGGATTATGACCGCCCCGAACTCTACGAAAGGCTAAAAGATTACTTGTCTTCTCCGGTTCGTAAGGTTGGTTACCTGAAAAAAAATGAAGTAACTAATGAAATGGCTATTGCCGGAGAGACTGTATTGGCAGAAGAAACAATGCTGAATCCGGGCAGAACAGCAACCTATGCTATTTATACGAAAGCATTTAACAAGGGAGTGCTGATGAATGAATTGGTTGACCCGGATGAACAGGTCAGGGTTGAATTGTGGGAATATGATCCAAGGCAGTTTTCCGGCAACAATATGGCAGACAAGATATCTGTTGCATTGTCCTTTTTGGAGAACGAAGATGAACGTATAGAAGAAGCAGTGGAAGAATTACTGGAGGGAGTGTGGGGCGGCTGAATGGTAACAGGATTCACAAAATTTAAAGAAAATTTTCGGGGTTTTGAAGATCAGTATGTCATTATAGGCGGAACAGCCTGCGATTTATTAATGGAAAGTGAAAACAGGAGTTTTCGCGCAACAAAGGATATTGATATTGTTCTGATCGTTGAATCCATTACTGTAGAATTTGGAAAAGCATTTTGGGAATATATCAAAGAGGCTGAGTACGAACATAAAAACAAAAGCACGGGAAATGCTCAGTTCTATCGTTTTACTTCTCCGAAAAGCAAAGATTATCCTTATATGATAGAAATTTTTTCAAGAAAGCCAGAGCATATAGCTTTAGATGCGAACGCAGTTTTAACACCTTTGCCGATTGATGATGAAATATCCAGTCTTTCAGCAATATTATTGAATAATGCTTACTATAATCTGCTGAAAAGCGGACAGGTTGTTATAGATGGTATTCCGATACTGAAAGAGACATGCCTGATTCCGTT
>JAJQIL010000105.1 GCA_021199235.1 Lachnospiraceae bacterium
ATAAGGCTGATTAGGCAATGTAGTTATAACTTATACCCGGGAATTTAGGTTAAATATACGAAAGCATTCCATGACAGATTTTTGATTTTGGATGATAAGATTGCCTATCATATAGGTGCTTCATTGAAAGACGCCGGGACGAAGTGTTTTGCTGTGAATTTGCTTCAGGATGAGAGTGTGGTGCAGGATATTTTACAGCGCCTGGAATTAGAAACGGAAGAGTAATGTGAGAGGAGAAAGGAATAGACAAGAATGCAATCAGGTGATGTGAGTGTTCCCGGATTGCATTCTTGACTGAATCCCTGATAATTAATTTGCTGACTCCTGACTGCCTTTCTTCATATTACCGACTCTGCGACAGATTCCGTGCCGTTTTCAGGGTCTTTCCCTGTCCAAGAATAGCATCAACAGTGGAGCATACCGGGCGGAAGTCTTTCTGTCCGACACTGCAGCGGTCGAGTCTGGCCTGCAGTGATTTTGCCGGTAAGAATTAAAAACAAGACTTTTGCGACAACGTAGATTGTGGCAAAGGTCTTTATCTTTATCCTGAAATGACTGGCGCCACCTGCATGCTGTACACTGATTCTGGCACCGGTTGGAACGGCGCTGATGCGTGCGGCGGGTAGAGTTGTTTATCCATTTTAACTGAAAACAGGATAGTAGAAACAGAACGGGAATAATTAGAGAGAATAAAAAGCAAACAATGTAGCTGCAAACAGAGAATGTATGTTCTTTTACAAAGCCTGTTTTTTGGACTCGCAATTTCTTATACTGTATTCATGAAGAACCTTAAATGAACTTTAAATGAATACGAGTCAGAAGTGAGGAGGTGGTACCGTTGCGGTTTTTGTTTTGGATTCGTAAAACGCTGCACGGTGACAGGCATTGCAGTAAATGCTGCCTGATGCGTGAATACTTTGATACGTGTAAAAATGATGATGAATAAAATTGTATGTATGACAATCCATTACTGTTTGTTCTGCAATTGGGCTCAGTGTATAAAAAGGATGTCGGCATGAAAAAAATGAGAGGAGAATCACTATGAGGAAAAAAGAAGGATACAGCAGAGAGGGAGCTTTTGGTACGATCAATCATTACGATGCTAAAGGAAAGAAAATTGAAGAGAGCAGGCCGGGTTTATTTGGCGGGATGAACAATTACGATGCGAAAGGACATAAGGTGGGGTATAGTACCCAGAATCTGACCAGCGGATTGACGCACCATGACAATCACGGACATAAGACGGGCAGAAGTGATCCGGGGGTGTTCAGTGAAATTGATCATTATGATGCAAAAGGCCATAAGACCGGATATAGTGACTGGGGATTGTTTGGGGATATGAATCATTATAAGAAAAAATAGGTGTGACTACCACTTAGTTGATTGCAGAGATGCAAAAATGGCTTATATGGCTAAGAAATATGTGGAAATTAAATACTCGAGATGGTATCATAAGCCTATAAATTTTCAGATGATAATTGGGGAGGGGATCAGCTATGAGAGGTAAGGGAAAATTATTTATGCTATTATTTGCTATACTGCTTACATTACAGGGCTTATCGCTAACCGTAAATGCTGAAACTATTATATCTGGCGGCTTTGAAGGCGAGATTTATACTGATGGCACGGTAATGATTACCGGCTACACTGGGAGTGATGAGGATCTTGTCATACCGAAAACGATTAATGGTTTTACAGTTATAGCTATTGGAACTTCTGCATTTAATAAATGCTCCAGCCTGGTAAGCGTAACAATTCCGAATACGGTGACCGTGATCGAGGATTATGCCTTTTCAAATTGCAGTAGCCTGGTGACTGTAGATATACCGGATAGTGTGACGCTCATAGGTCAGGGAGCCTTTGATAATTGTACCAGTCTGATTGACATCGAAATTCCTGAAGGATTAACGACTATAGAATATTACACGTTTTCTGGCTGTAATAGTCTTTCGAATATAGAGATACCTGATAGCGTGGAAATCATAGAACGCTATGCTTTTTCCGAAACATGTTATACTGAAAACAGCGAAAATTGGACAGACGGGGTGCTTTATATAGGAAATTGGCTTATAGAAGCGGATTCAGAAAAAGTCACAGGAATATATTCAATAAGGGAAGGGACTATAGGTATTGCCAATTCGGGATTCAGTGGATGCAGTGACCTTATAGGTGTGGAAGTACCTTCCACTCTTAAAAATATTCCGGGGTCAGCTTTTTTTAACTGTAACAGTCTGGAGACAATAACAGTGTCTGCAGATAATCTATATTATATTTCTGCTGACGGGATTTTATTCACTAAAGACAAAACCGAATTAATCAGATATCCGGCCGGAAAAGGAGATTCATATTATCAAATTCCAGATGGTGTAAAGTCTATCCGACAGCAGTAAGCTGCTGGATGGCATGAATAAATACAAACAGATTATGGAGTCTCTTCATTATACTGGCTTGATGAAAACCAGCTCATCAGGGAGTATCTTGAACCGCTTGGATTGAGTGCTGATGAAACGATATGCGGAGCAGTTGCTCTGGGCAACTACGATGGAACACACGCGCGGAAACCGAGGATAGGCATGAAGGTGGATTATATCAGGTAGATGGTTTGAAGCAGGAGGAAAACGGATATGGCAAAAGCAAAAAAGCTGACAGCATCAGAACTAAAGAAATGTCTGCGAGATGTATCCTGGAACCAGCTGGAAACCATCATCTGCAAACCGGATGCAGGACACCATTGATCACTCCGGCAATGTCCGTGAAGTGGCTCAGGCTACGAAGCGGAAGGAGAAACTGCAAAAGCAGCTCAAGGAATGTCGGGAGTACGACGAGAAGATCAGCCACCTGGCCTTGGCTCGCATCGAGTTGGATTTGGACGACGGCGTGAAGGTGAACTACGAAAAGGTACAGACTGCGCGGGACGGGAAGAAGTATTCGGTGTTGGCGAAGATTTGAGTCAAAAATTACCGGAAGTTGTTTTACAAGTAATGCTGTAGTGGGGATTGATGATAGAGTTTCATTTGTAATGGGGAGGAATCCAATGACAGTCGAGGAAATTTTAACAGGCGAAAAGGATAATGTAGAATACAAAGTTGATATACCGCCCAAAAGTGAAACTTATATGCGTACCGTTGTTGCATTTGCGAATGGGAAAGGCGGTCGGCTTGTATTTGGCATTGAGAATGATACATGGAAGGTCGTTGGCTTCGAAAAAGAACAGGTTTTTCGGAAAATGGATGCTGTTACTAATGCTATTTATGATAGCTGTGAGCCTAAGATCACGCCCAGTGTAGGGATCCAGGATTTTGATGGGAAATATATTATTATTGTTGATATTCCTGCAGGGATGCAATGTCCTTATTATATCAAGAGTCAGGGAATATTGGAGGGAACCTATATACGTGTTGCCGGAACAACGCGGAAAGCCGCCAGATACCAGATGAAAGAACTGATTTTATCAGCGGAGAACCGCAGTTATGATCAGGAAAAAACAGACAGAGAACTGTCGGATGAGGAGATAGAGACTTTTTGTGAAAGGCTTTATCAGCATGCATTGGAACTTTGTACCAGTGAAGAAGGAAAGAAATCACTAAAACGGATTGGAAAGAATCAGCTGCTTTCTTTTAAAGTCATAATAAAGGAAAATGACAAATATTATGCGGCAAATTCATATCAGCTGTTAGACGGAAAGCTGGAAGATTATCCTGACGCAGCGATTCAGTGTGCTGTCTTTAAGAGAACAACGCGAAATTATTTTATTACGAAAAAGGAATACAAAGACTGCATTGATGTGGAAATTGAGCAGGCATACGCATTTGTTTTAGAGCATATAGACATGGGGGCCAGGATAGAGGGACTGGCAAGGCAGGATATTTATGAACTGCCGATTCGTTCAATCCGTGAGATGATCACAAATTCCGTATGCCATCGGTCGTATTTGTCCCCAGGCAAGATACAGGTTGCAATTTTTGATGACAGGATTGAAGTGACAACTCCTGGCATGTTAGATAAAGATATCTCTATAGAGCAAATGAAAACCGGAATGTCTAAAATCAGAAACCGCGGTATAGCGGAAGTGTTTTCATATATGAATCTGATTGAAGCATGGGGAAGCGGGATTCCCAAAATCATGGATGAGGCCAAAGAATATGGTCTGCGAGAGCCGGAGCTGCTTGACAGAGGAAGTGATTTCCGTATGAATCTGTTTCGGAAGAAACCTGTGTTTGACCAATATGGCGTTGTTGATCCGCGATTAGTTGCACATGCAAAAGAGACTGATGAGACTAATCTCGGAACTGATGAGACTAATCTCGGAACTGATGAGACCAATCTTGAGACTAATGAGACTGATGAGAGCGTAACGAAGGTTCAATTAAGCAGGGAAGAAGAATGCTTGCTGGAAGCAATTCGGAAAAAGCCGGAGATTACGCAAAAACAGCTTCATGAATCCACAGGTATTTCTCTGGCAACAGTTAAAAGGTCACTTCCGAAATTGCAGCAAATCGGGAAATTGAAACGGATTGGAAATCGTCGTTCGGGCAAGTGGGAGGTAAAAGACTAAGAATATGGCGGAATTAAACCTGCAACAAATGCCTGGCACGACGGAGCATTCTGGATGTTTTCAGAAGGCGGGCAGAAATTTGTTGGCCTGGAGGATAACAAAAATGTCTGCCTTGCCATATATGACCGATATGATGGCTTTGGGAAATTAAAGGGGATGCAGGTTACGGGCAGAGCAGAAATCATCGAGCCGTTTTCTGAAGAATATATTTATGCGGCAGAGTGGAAGAAAATTCCCGTTGATGTGCTTAAAAAGCTGCCTTTTATCATGAATCTTATCAAAATCTGTCCGAAAGAAATTGAATTTTTAAACTCTGATTTCAAAGAAGCAGGCTATGACAGCCGCCAGCATTCAGAATTCAATCCGGCTTTCCAGACGTGGAAATTATGCATTTGATTACCATGCGCCGATCCTGATCGTGGTGGCAAATCGGAAGGGATATCCGAATGCGGTTGCAGACTCCGCCTGTGCACTTCAGAACATGATGCTGGAAGCGGAGAGCCTGGGTATTGGCTCCTGTTGGATTAATCAGCTGCACTGGCTGGATGAGAATGCGTCCATTCGTGATTTCCTGAAACCATTATTTCAAACCGAATAAGACAGAATTTGACTGGCTCTGTGAAAGTAAGGAGGGGAGAAACGATTATATACAGGATGATGTCTGTGGAGAATATATGCCTGCGGGATTGTTCAGAGAACTCCTTTGCGGGATGCTGGCGACAGGCAGTAATGGGAGTATAGAGAAAATCCCGAAGGATCTGCCTGTTCTTTTACTTTCCGGAAATGACGATCCGGTCGGAGAGATGGGGAAAGGCGTAGAACGTCTGATGAATGCATATAAGGAAGCGCGGATCAATGATGTTTCCGCAAACTTCTACCCGGGACGCCATGACATCCTGCATGAAGCTTGTCAGGAACATGTCATTGGGGGCAGGACATTACAAAAATGAAAGTTGACGCAGTTGTCAACGCCGCTAACACGGACCTTCGGATGGGCGGCGGCGTATGCGGAGCTATTTTTTGTGCGGCAGGGGAGGAAAATCTGCAGAATGCCTGTAATAAACTTTCTCCCATTGAGACAGGCCAGGCTGTGATCACGCCAGGGTTTCAGCTGCCGGCAAAATACGTGATTCATGCTGTTGGTCCTGTCTATCATCGGAGCGTAGCTTTACGATGCGAAGAACAGCTCCGCTCTGCTTACATGGAATCTCTGAAACTTGCGCTACAGCATGATTGCGAAAGCATTGCGTTTCCTTTGATCTCTTCCGGTATTTATGGTTATCCGAAAAAAGAAGCTCTGCACGTAGCAGTATCCGCGATAAAGGATTTTCCAGATCAACATGAGCTGGATGTCTATCTTGCTGTGTTTGATAAAGACGCTCTTTCTGTAGGAGAACAGCTGCAGGGAGCGGTAAGGCAATACATAGACGAATATTACGTGGAGGCTCACATACATTCCCGCAGGAAACTCCTCGATGTTGAAGAACGTGCACTGCGGGAACCGGATGCTTCGGTATATCCGTCTCCATCCATGCTTCGTCCGGAAAAATCTGCTGCGAAGCCATCTAAGCCGGAAACAGATGGACAGATAAAGAAATCCAGAGTCGCGCATCCGAAGCCGGATGATATGGAAACTCCAATCTGTTTTGCGCAGCAGCCTGCAACCGGTGATCTGGATGATTGGATGGATCATCTGGATGAACCATTTACGGATACACTGCTGCGTCTGATTGATACAAAGGGAAAGACAGATACTGAGGTTTACAAGCGGGCAAACATTGATCGTCGACTTTTCTCAAAGATACGAAGCGGCAACGGCTATCTTCCCGGCAAGCGGACCATACTTGCGCTGGCAATCGCACTGGAGCTTACTCTTTCTGAGACAGATGACCTGTTGGGTAGAGCAGGATATGCACTGTCCCACAGTCAGAAATTTGATGTCATTGTGGAATTCTTTATTGTGAACGGCATCTACGATATTTTTCAGATCAATGAGGTCCTCTTTGAGTATGATCAGCCGCTGCTCGGAAGCAAATAAAAGCTGCGGAATTGCCTTAGCAACAGATAGATATGAAGTTGTCGCTTTGAGAGCGACCATTGCCGGATACTCCTGTGATAATCTGTGAGTACATCGTAACTGAGAAAACGCAGAACAGCTACGGAAAATCAAATATCTCGGGAGGACAGGACAATGAAGAAAAATTTTACAGAACTGGTATTTATTTTGGACAAAAGCGGGGCTATGGGCGGATTGGAGAGCGATACGATCGGCGGATACAATTCCATGTTGGAAAAGCAAAAGGCGCTCGACGGAGAATGCCTGATTACAACGGTATTGTTTGATAACCGATATGAGCTGCTTCTGAGAAATCTGGACAGTAAAAAACTTCTGTAAAAACATCGACTGAGCGGGGTGACTGAGCGGGGTGACCGAGCGGGTGACCGAGAAGGAATTGAGGGTGATTGAGCTGTTACAATGTATTACAGAAGTGCAGCGGATGGATTTGGATATGATGTGATCGGGATGGTGTATTTTACAAGTGATTTGCATTTTGGACACAGCGGGATCATTGCGATGCAGAACAGACCGTTTTCTGATGTGGAAGAAATGAACCGGGATCTTCTGCGTAATTGCAACTCATATGTCCACAAGAATGATACTGTTTATATTCTGGGGGATGTCTGCCATCACCTGCCTATGGATCGGGTGAATGACCTGATCGGCAGGATGAATGGAAAAAAGATTTTGATTCGGAGAAACCATGACAAAAAATATGATGTTGGCGTAGACGCGAACCAGTTCTGCCCGGTATCCGTGAATCAGGTTCTGGATTTTTTCAAAGGGCAGCAGTGAGAGATAATAGCTTGATAGCCGGGGATGTTAATGAAAAATATCCTGGGATGGATTATAAGCCGTTCAGGTAAGTTCAAAAAGAGTTAAAGGACGAGGAAAGGCAAGCATATCAAGTATATGCTTTGAAGCGAGGACAAAGAATATGGCAAAAGCAAAAAAGCTAACAGCATCAGAAATGTCTTCGAGATGTATCCTGGAACCAGATGGAATGGAAACCATCATCTGCGACCTGTACCGTGACAGCGACCAGGCGAAGCTGTATTTTAACTCTCTGTTCAATTCGGAGGAATTACAGGAAGAGGTGGAAGACTGTAACAGGGAGGTGAAAGAAACGTGGCAATGGACAGATTCATTATCTATTGGCACCTTGCAAAAGTAATGAAACTGTGCTATAATTTATAAAAATTATGATCATGATTGGTGCAGTGACAGAAAGGGAAAAAACTTTACTTCCTGTCAGGAAATTTGACTTTTTGTGGGATCGCGAGATTGTCGTTCACAATCCGGCCACGCACTTGCTGCTTGCAATGTGAGGTGAGCAGTTTCGAGAATGGAGAGAACTATATTACAATGGAAGACATGGCTTTTTATCTGGAAGATGCCATGCGGATATTGGCCGAGACGTATCACAAAATATTGAAGATCAACCTTTCGACTGATACACACATCGACATTAAGGTTTACAAATCAGAACAGAAAGACTCTTATGGTTATTCGCAAAAAATATCGGACTGGCTGCGAAATTTTGCTGTCTCCGGACAGGTTTATGAGAAAGATGTAGATGCATATCTGCGTTTTACGAATGTGAATACGATCCGGATGCATTTTGAGCACAGCGATGAGTGCCTGCGGCTGCGTTACAGACGGTGGACGAACGGGGCATTTCGCTGGGTAATGATGGAAATTCTGAAGGCGAGTGATTACAGGCCTGATAATCAGACGCTGATGCTATATATTCAGGATATTCATGATATCTATACTCGTGAATTTGAGGCGCAGAAGGAACTGGAATACCTGAGCCGGTTTGATACGCTGACCGGATTGAAAAACCTTTATTCTTACCGCTCGATGTGCAATATGGTCGCATCAGAAACGAATCCGCGTCCGACGGGGGTTCTGTTTGCGGATCTGAATGGCCTGAAAATAATCAATGACACGATGGGGCATGAGAAAGGAAATGAATTTATCTGTAGCTTCGCGAAACAACTTTGTGAAAACTTACATGGATATGAGTCTTTTCGGATCAGCGGCGATGAGTTTGTAGTGGTGAGCATAGACGATGAGGAAGATCGTTTTATGGAACGCGCAGAGGCGTTCCGAAAAATGTTGGATAATGATGGATTTCCCCGCGCTGCTGTGGGAATTGCCTGGAGTATGAGCCACAGCATAGCTCGTGTTTCAGCGGAAGCGGAGACGAGGATGTATGAGGACAAGCAGCGCTTCTATGAAGAACATCCGGAATTTAAGCACGGTGTCATGGAACAGTCGTATCATGACGAAATGCCGTCTTTGATCAGTGTGCTGACAGATTCTTATGAGGTGCTTCTGATTGCGGATCTGGATAAGGATACATATCATATCATCAAACAGAACTCAACGAGTATTTACGCTGGCGAGTCGGCGAATGGCGTTTATTCCAGACGAAATGATAATTTCTGCAATAATGCGGTTTCGGAGGACTTCCGTGAGCTGCGCAGACAGGTGGGAAGTATTGCCAATTTAAAAGAGCAGCTTCGTTTAGAAAACCACATTGTTTGTGATTACCGGTTGAAAAACGGTCTCTGGAGAGAGTCCGCGTTCTGGAAAATGGGTTCGGACCCGGAAGGAGAGCCGACGAAGATTATTTATTATTCACAGGCACTTGATCATTCGATGGCAGAGCGTTTAAGCCGCAGGCAGAGGGCTGAGAAGGAACTCGCCAGTATAGCGGCGCAGAACACGCCGGATGCGCTGTAATATGACACGATACTGGTCAGAATCGTGCCGCGTACTTACTGCTTCTCTTTTTTGATGCCTTGTGTTATAATCTTATGGATTTTTCTTTAATTTCTTTGGGGAGAGAAAGTTCCTCGATGGTGTTCGTTATTGTTCAGGAAAGAGGCGATTCTATGAAATTCTTTGATGAGTTGCAAATGCTGGGTGTTGATGTTGATGAGGGCGTGGACCGCCTGATGGGAAATGTCGATCTGTATGAGCGGATGCTGATGAAGTTTGCTGATATGCTGAAGGAGACGCCGGTTACTGATGATTTTAATAACGATAACTGTGAAGAGACCATTCAGAATATCCATGCACTGAAAGGTGCGGCGGGGAATCTGTCAATCAGGCCGCTGTATGAGGCGTATACGGAGATTGTAAATCTGCTGCGGGCAGGAGAGATTCTCCAGGCAAAGGACGAAATCCGAAGGATTTTGCCTGCACAGGAGAACATTGTGGAATGTATCAGAAGACATGGGCAGGAAGATTGCTAAAAGAGATGTTTATTTGCCGACAGGCAGCGTTGCCGGGGCATCTTTTGAGAAAATGCTGAGTTATGGATGCTGATAAATATATAAGGAAGAAGATACGGTGAGATTATGGAAAAGAAAACGATATTGATCGTGGATGATGTTGAGATTAACCGTGCGGTTCTGGCAGAGATTTTTAAGGATGAATATGATGTCCTGGAGGCGGCAGGCGGCGAGGAAGCGCTTGTTATTATTAATAGCAATGAAGACATTTCAGCTGTGCTGTTGGATCTTCTGATGCCGGGGGTTGACGGGCTGGCGGTCTTAAAGGACATGAATGTGACGGGAAGGATCCGGACGGTGCCGGTATTTCTGATCACGGCGTCAGAAAACCGGGATTTGCTTCTTGAAGCATATCACCTCGGAGCAGTCGATATCATCAGTAAGCCATTTTATGGGCATTTTATCAGGCACAGGATTAAGAATGTCATCGATCTGTACAGCTACCAGAATGAACTTGAGGGTATCGTTTCGGAGCAGGTTACACGTCTGAACAAGCTGAACCGGTCCGTGATTGCGGCGCTGGCAGCTCTGATCGAGTTCCGGGACTGTGAATCCGGTGGGCATGTTCGGAGAATGTGTACTTTGACATGGCTGCTGATGCAGGAAGTGAGTGAGAGATATCCTGAATATTACCTGCCGCCCGATGAGATTGACAAGATTGGAATGTCCGCTGTGCTGCATGATATCGGGAAAATTTCCATACCGGATCAGATTCTGAAAAAACCAGGGAAGCTTACGACGGAGGAATTTGAAATTATGAAGGGACACACCGTAAAAGGTTGTGAGATTCTTCAGAAGATTCCGGATCTGGTGGATGAAGGTACCTATGTGTACAGCTATGACATCTGCCGACATCACCATGAACGATGGGACGGAAGGGGTTATCCGGATGGTCTGGTAGGAGATGAGACTTCCATCTGGGCACAGGTTGCGGCTGTTGCGGATGTCTATGACGCCCTTACATCTGACCGGGTTTATAAAAAAGCGTATAGCCATGAAGTTGCCAGACAGATGATTTTGAACGGGGAATGCGGCGCGTTCAACCCTAAGGTGATGGAAGCCTTCCTGAAGTCGGAAGATAAAATACTGAAGATGTATCAGGAAACACAGAATAACTGACAATTATTCAGGACAAAACTGTGGTTTCAGCGGGCTCAGGGACGTTTGAACCTGACATCACAGGAAATGAAAACAAAAAGGATGACTGGATATGGAAAAAAGAACAAGACGGCTGTTGATATGGAGCTTTTGCTCGGTTCTTCTGATCTGCATTGTTGTATTTGTCGCTCTGGCGACTTATATGACGGGAAAGACCAGGGAGTCCATTACAAGCATCCGGCAGATTTACGTGTCAGAGATTAATGAACAGATCCAGCAGAAATTTCAGACCATAGTGGAATTGCGGCTGGATCAGGTAGATTCGATCATCCGGTCAGGCCCGCTTGAGGAAGCAGAGTACAGCGAGGAAGCGATGGAGGAACTGGCCGAAATGGCGGAATCCAGAAGCTTTACCTGGCTGGGATTGTATGGGGAAGACGGAGAACTTGTGACAGTCTATGGAGAGGAAATGGTGTTTGAAGGGGACGATGATGTCCAGACACTCCTTGATTCTTATGACTGTGTCATCAAGCGCGGAATCAACAGCAGCGGAGAGATGGTATTTCTTTTTGGAAGAGCCGCTGAGTATGAGATGGGAGACGGGGAAAAAAGTGTCGCGCTGCTGGCAGGCGTTCCGATGGAGGATATGAACGATGCCCTCTATCTCTATACCGATGACGCGGATGCGTACTCTCACATCATTGATATGGACGGGAACTTTGTCATAAGGAATGCGGACGCTTCCGATGATGAAAATTATTTTGAACGCATACAGGAAGAATTTGAAACACTGAATGGCAAGACGAGCGATGTTTATGAGACGGAACTGCGTGCCGCAATGGAAAACAAAGAGGAGTATGGTACGACTATTTCTGTTGATGGAGAGGAACGCTATATTTATTGTACCCCAATCTCCATAAAGCCCACCTGGTATCTGGTGACGGTGATGCCGGAGGGCGTGATCAAGGAGACAGTGCTGAGCCTGGATCAGCTTCGGATCCTTTCAATTGTGGCTTCTCTTGTTATTATCCTTGCCTGCATGATCTTTGTATTTGTCCGCTATTACAGGCTGACACAGCATTATGTGCGGGATTTGGAAGCTGCAAGAAAAGAGGCGATACATGCCAATCAGGCAAAGAGTGAATTCCTTTCCAGCATGAGCCATGATATCCGGACACCGATGAACGCGATCATGGGGATGACGGAGATTGCCCTGAAGAATCAGCAGGACCCCATGAAAGTTGAGGATTGTCTGCAAAAAATCAGGCTGTCCGGCAGGCATTTGCTGGGGCTGATTAATGATGTTCTGGATATGTCAAAGATTGAGAGCGGCAAAATGGCGCTGCGCATGGCACATGTTTCCTTACGCGAATTGATGGATGACATTGTGAATATCGTGCAGACGCAGATCCGGGCGAAGAATCAGGAATTTGATATTTACATTCAGACGATTCTTTGTGAAGAACTGATCTGTGACGGAACACGTCTCAGCCAGGTCCTGACGAACCTGCTCTCTAATGCGGTGAAATTTACGCCGGAAGGAGGCCGCATTGACGTATATGTATCCCAGGAAGCTTCACCCGCAGGTGAAAATTACGTACGGACGCATTTTGTCGTGGAAGATACCGGGATTGGGATGTCTGAGGAATTTCAGGAAACCATTTATGACACTTTTACCCGGGAGAATTCTGACAGAGCCGGGAAAACGGAAGGCACCGGCCTTGGTATGGCGATCACAAAGGCGATCGTGGATCAGTTTGGCGGCACGATCGAGCTTAAGAGTTCGCCGGGCTGCGGCAGCCGGTTCCATGTAACTCTGGATTTTGAAAAGGCTGAGCAGATTGTGGAAATGAAGCTTCCGCCATGGAAAATTCTGGTGGTGGACGACAACAGGGTTCTTTGTACAAGCGCTTCGGAGAATCTGGCAGAACTCGGAGCAGACGCGGAATGGACGCAGGATGGTCGGGATGCGGTTCGTATGATTGAGACACGGCACGAGAAAAAAGAGGATTACCAGTTTGCCCTGATTGACTGGAGGATGCCCGGCATGGACGGGATACAGACGATTCGGGAGATTCGCCGCAGGATTGGCAGCAATATTCCGCTCTTCCTGATATCAGCATATGACTGGAGTGATATTGAAGAGGAAGTCCGCTCGGATCAGATAACCGGATTTATTTCAAAGCCATTGTTTAAATCCACTTTATACGAGACGCTTTCACGGTATGCGGACGATGTGGAACAGGATTCTCATCGAAAGAATGAAGAACAGGCTGATTTTGCAGGGAAGCGGATTCTGGTAGCGGAAGACATAGATATTAACTGGGAAGTGGCGGAGGAAATTCTGAAGACGTTTGGTTTTGAGATCAGCCGTGCCGCAAACGGCAGGGAATGTGTAGATATGTTCGAGCAGTCGGCCATCGGATATTATGACGCGATTCTGATGGATATTCAGATGCCCGTTCTGAACGGATACGAAGCCACAAAGGAGATACGCGCCCTTGAACGCGCAGACCATACACTGCCGATTCTGGCAATGACGGCAAACGCGTTTTCGAGCGATGTACAGGAATGTCTGGACTGTGGTATGAATGGGCATATTGCGAAACCGCTTGATGTGAAAGAAATGATCAGTGTTTTGAATCAGTTTTTGTGACGAAGCAGAAAGACAACCGTGAGTCAGTCGTTTGATGGCTTCTGATGAGAAAAGATGTTGAAAAATAAGGGAAAATTCGCTATGATTACCATGGTTGCATGAGACACATAGGAAATCATCCGTAAAGGAACGGGAATATACCATGGATGTATTGCTGGTTGGCGGCACAAATGGATTGATGGATGCCATGATTGACAAACTGAACAAAGAAGGCCATCGGATTTACGTGCTGACAGAGCATCGCTTTCAGAATTCCCGGAACCGAAAGGCCTTCGAATACTATTATTTTCCGTATGACAGCGACTCTCTGAAGGAAGTATTCGAAAGCATCAATCCACAGCTGGTCCTCTGCATGGGTGCGTTTGACACCAATTATGACTGGAAAGACGCCCGCAAGGAGTCGGTTCGTTATTCCCTTGGTATCACGAACATTCTGACAACGTTTGCTGACCGTGAAAAAGGAAGACTGGTCTATCTTTCCTCAGAAGAGGTATATTGCGATTCCTATACAGTCAATATAACGGAAGACACGCCGACAAGCGCACGGGGATTCCGTGCGATTGCGCTGGCGCAGATGGAACAGCAATGTAAAAATTACAGCCGTCAGATGAATCTGGATGTGATCGCACTGAGGCTGGATCATCTGTATACCAGACCGCGCAAAGCCGGAGAATGCTTCCATACCGGCGCGAAAATGTGCATGGAAGGGTTAAGGACCGGGAAAATAACCGCCTCAGATCGATATCAGATCTCCATGCTGCACCTTCAGGATGCGGTAGACTTTATTTATCAGGTGTGTGTCTGTGAATCCCATCAGAGATCACTGTATAATCTTTCATCATCAAAAATGATCACACAGATGGAGATTGCACAGATTTTGCGTGACACGCTTGGCGGAGATACGGAAATTGAGGACAATTCCGTCGGAAGCGTACATCGGGTCGTGCTCTCCAACGAAGCCTTTGCGGCGGAGTTTTATCAGGCCATCCGGCATGAGCCGCACGAGTCGTTTGCGCAGATGGCGACCTATATGAAAAAGCACCGAAATGCATTTCTTACCACGGACGGCGTCAGCGAGAGCTTTCTGAACCGCTTACTCGGAAGAACTGCTGCGCTGTTCTGGGCGTTGCTGCCGTTTGTGGAAAATATGATTTGCTTCATCCCGTTTTTTATGCTGAATAACCGTGCGACCGACAGTAAATATTTTGCGAAACTGGACTTTTACCTGCTCTATGTCCTGTTATTCGCAATTGTCTATGGGCAGCAGCAGGCGACGTTTTCCGCACTGCTGGCTATCCTGGGGTATGTGTTTCGCCAGAGCTATCACCGAAGCAGCTTTGAGGTGATGATGGACTATAATACCTATGTCTGGATGGCGCAGCTTTTCATTGTCGGACTTATTGTGGGATATATGAAAGACCGGCTGAACGTGATGCAGGAGGAAAACCGGCAGGAGATGCGTTACATGGAGGGGCAGCTGGATGATATTCAGAATATCAACACCAGCAATGCCAGGATGAAGAACCTGCTGGCCGACCAGATCATCAACGGGGAAGACAGCCTTGGAAAAGTCTATGAGGTCACATCCCGCCTGAATAATTATGAACCGGAGGAAGTGTTGTTTTATGCTGCGGATGTTGTGGCAAAACTGATGGGGAGCAAAGATGTGGCTATCTACACGATTGCCAACCATTCGTATGCGCGACTTTATTCCGCAACTTCACAGAAAGCGCGGATTATGGGAAAATCTATTCAGTATACAGAGATGGAAGAACTGACGGCAGCGCTTAAGGAACGGCGCGTATATATCAATAAAAAGCTTGACGAACGTTATCCGATGATGGCGTACGCCATCTATTCAGAGGATGAAATGCAGTTGATTCTGATGGTATGGGGACTTTCCTGGGAACGCATGACGCTCGCCCAGGCAGATACCTTAAGCGTTATCGGTGACCTGATCCAGAATGCGGTACTGCGTGCGAACCGTTATCTGGAAGCATTGGAGGACCGGCGGTATATCAGTGGGACACCGATTATGGAAGAGAAATCCTTTACAAAGCTGGTGCGGGCTTATCTTTCCGCGCAGATGCAGGGCCTTACCGAATGCGCGTTGGTCGCTATCGATATCAAAGATTTTTCCATGGAGGAAGCCGCGCAGAAAGTCAGGGGTGTATTCCGGCAGACGGACTACCTGGGACAGATGACCGGAGGGCTGTATCTGCTTTTATCAAACTCGAACGAGCGGGACGCCGGATTTGTCCTGGAGCGCATTCATAAGCTGAAGATGGATGCGCATGTGCAGAAAGGAATTGATTTGTAGAAATTACAGGCTTCGTGGAGTTAAAAATGATGCCGTCAGGGCAGAGGAGGTGCGGCAGCATGCAGGAAATTCTGCGGAATATGGAGTATGCAATGATGCAGCAGATACCACGCTGGTTTGTGTTTATGCTTGCCATAAATGCTGTGGTTTCCCTGCTATACCTGATTTTTGGGCTTGCTTTTCGCAGGAAAAAAGAAGGCACCACGCAGTATCTGATTAATACTGTCGTTATGCTGCTCTGTCCGGTGGTCGGTCCCCTGTTTTGTTTTTTTGGCACCATCTTCCGTCATGTTCTGATGCGCAGGGAGGTTGATCTAAGTGACGTCATGTTCAGCAAACAGAGAATCAACTCTCTTTTGCAGGCTGATGTGGAGCGGGAGAGTAATCTGGTGCCGATGGAGGAGGCGCTGGCAGTCAGTGACAAGGCGAGCCTGCGCGGCCTGATGCTCAATGTGATCCGGGGAGATATCCAGAACTCACTGGCTTCGATTGCGCTTGCACTGAACAGCGAGGACTCGGAAACATCTCATTATGCGGCCTCTGTATTGAGGGATCAGCTGAATGACTTCCGCGCCTATGTGCAGAAGCTTTACACACAGATCAAAGAGGCAAAAGAAGCCGGAGAGAGTGCCGCAGAGGAAGCTGGACTGCTGATCACCTATATGGATCAGGTGCTGGCACAGCATGTTTTTACCGGACTGGAGCAGGAGACCTTTGTCCGGGAGATGGACGAGGTGTGTGAGATCCTGTATCAGGAAAAACCAGAAGCGATGGAGAGTGACTTCTTCGAATCGGTCGTACTGCGCCTGATGGAGATTGAAGAATACGACCGGGCTGAAGAATGGTGCGGCCGCGCGACCGCACTGTATCCGGAGCAACTGTCTTCCTATACCAGCCGTCTGAAGCTGTATTTCAGTGCCGGATGGAAAGAAAAGTTCTTTATGACTTTGGAGGAACTCAAACACTCCGATATTGTTGTCGACAATGAGACACTGGAGCTGATTCGTATGTTCAGTTCGTAAGGATTAGTGGAGGAAAACCAAAAAGCAGACTGGCAGATGAGAATGAGAGAAGGGGGATGACCACATGTCCATGAAAGTGCTGACAATCCTGCAATTTTGCGCAACACTGCTCTGGTACCTTGCGCTGACTACAGCTATCCCCGCACTGATCTTTCATCGTAAGGTTTCCGGATTCGGTCTGTCTGTTCGGTTCTTTTTCTATTTGCTGGTTGGGAATTTTTCCCTGATGAATCTGGTCTTTGCACTGCAGCTGCTTCATATTTCAAACCGGGCGACGCTGACGATTGGAACCATAGTGTTATATGTGGGAATGGAGCGTCTGAACAACCGGAGGGATATGGCTTCTTCAATCCGTGCGGGGGGCAGGATGCTTCAGCTTTATTTTGACAGGCAGATGGGAACACGGACTTTTTTTCTGCATATTTTTCGCTTCATCTGGAAACAGGTCCGGCGCGGAGTTTTTTTCATTGGTGCAAGGATAAAGGGAAGGCTTCCGGAATGGATTGCGTTTGCCGGGGTGACGGCTCTGCTTGCCTGGCAATACGGATCGAATCTGATTGAAAATTACGCGTATTGCGCGTCGGATATTATTGTCCATAATTACTGGATCAACAGCATGAGTCAGGGTGAGATTTTCGTGGCGGGTGTCTATCCGTTCGGCTTTCATTGTATCATGTATTACCTCCATGCGGTGACCGGTATGGACACTTATGTGCTTCTGCGGGTATTTTATCTGGTGCAGACCCTTCTGGTTCATTATTCCCTTCTGGTATTTTTAAAGGTTTGTTGTAAAAATCGTTATATTCCTTACATTGGCGTATTGATATACGCGGGACTCGGAATTTTTGCTGATGATACACGGTGGCGTTTCTATGCGTCCCTGCCGCAGGAGTTCGGCATGCTTTTTATTTTGCCGTCAATCTTTTTTCTCTACCTGTTTTTTCAAAAAAAGAAAGAGGAACGGGAACTGTCGGATGGGGAGACGGACTCGAAAGCCGCGGCGAAGACAAAAGATTCCTTCGTATGTCTGGCAGCGTTTGGCATATCGTTTTCGATGACAATTTCCGCTCATTTTTATAATACGATGATCGCTGGTATTTTTTGCGTCGCTATAGCGGTCGGCTACGGCTTCCGGCTGCTTCGGAAACCATACTTCGGACGGGTCATGGTCACCGGTATTTTAAGTGTATTTTTGGCAATTCTTCCGATGGGAATCGCGGTGGCAATGGGGACGCCCCTGCAGGGCTCGTTGCAGTGGGGAATGAATATCATCAGCAGCAGCGGTGATGAGGAGAAAACAGAAAGCGATACTTCAGATGTAGCGGAGAGTGACACAGAAAGCAGTACGTTGACGGAGTGGGAGAGCAGCACAGAAAGTGAATCCTCAGCGGAGCCGGAGAGCGGCGCTTCCCTGACGGAGGCATGGACGAGGGGAACAAAGACCACGTCTGCCGCGGTGTCCACCGGTGCCGGTTCTGTTTTATCTGCTTTGCAGGAACGCCTGAAAAGGGTGGTGGATGCTGTCCGGCATGAGATTGAGTATTATGTTCTGAAAGACGAATATATTGCCTGCTCAGCCGCATTCCTTATCCTTATGGCTGCAGTTCCGGTGTTGGGAGCACTTTTGCTTCTGCTTGTAAGATGGCGGGAATACGGAGCAAGGCTGCTTTCCGCGGGTCTGTGTCTGGATATGCTGGGGCTGCTGCTTGCGGCACCAGATCTGGGGCTGCCATCCCTGATGGATGGGTCGCGCTGCTCCATTTTCTTTGTGTTTATTTCTGTGGCCGCTTTTGTGATGCTGCTGGATGCGCTGTGGCATCTTCTGACAGTCTGGATACAGAATGGGCGGGTGAAAAATATGGCGCTGCTGCTCTGCGTTACGCTGGTTTCTGCAGGCGCACTGCAGAATTGCCTTGTAGACCGGGTAGAAGTTCAGGCGGTTTATGGGACAAATGGGGCGGTGACATGTCTTACCAATATCATACGGGACAATGAGGATTTTACCTGGACGATCTGTTCCGCGAATGATGAGCTGCGGCTGGGAGAGGACCATGGTTACCATTACGAAATCAGTGATTTTCTGTACGCGATGGAGGGCGGCGGGGAGACCGGAAAGGTGGTTATCCCGACAAAGTATGTGTACTTCTTTATTGAAAAGACACCGATTAATTATACCTATTCCGACTATGAGGGAAGCGGACAGTCCATATCGGAGGAAGGTGCGGAACAGAATCTTCCGTATGGATCCAGCAGTGTGATCTATCAACTGGAAAATCGGTGGATCATGATGTCACGTATGTATTACTGGGCGCAAGCTTTTATGGAACTGTACCCGAATGAATTTCAGGTTTATTATGAAACGGAGGATTTTGTCTGCTACTATATTGAGCAGAACACCTATTATCTTTATAATTTCGCGATTGATTACGGATATAATAACGTGGTTACGTGAGAAAAGGGAGCGGAAGAACTGCACAGGCAAATGAGCATTGTGTCACAGCATATTGCAGCGGAAATCGTGAGCAATGAGCGGAAGACAGGAAAGGAGGAGACGGCCGGATGATATCAAGACGGAATTATATGACCATCGTGACCATGATGGCGGTCATTTTCTTCCTTTTTATGCTTTGTGGTGTAGCAAGAGATTACCTGAACGATTATGATACGAACGGGTACGTCTCCACGGATGAGGAAGTGCTGACACAATCGGATGTATGGAGCGCGGATGAGGCGGCAGGCACATCGGGTGAAGCGGCTGATACCGCTGATCTCGCAGTCTATCTTGGCGATCTGCGCGGGGACACGCTTGGAAAAACGGTGCAGGAGTGGTGCTTTTATACGAAGCGGGATCTCATCTCGTATCAGAGCCTTTCCTCCTGGTACGCACGCAGGGAGGAAACGCCGGAGGTGCTGCTGCTCAATTCTGAATATCTGGATTTTGATACAGATATGGAGCTCCTTTTGGAGTTGGCGGAAGAAGGCATTACGATGATCTTCTGTAACCTTCCGGATGTGACTGTGATCCAGCAGAATGAGGACCTGGCAGAACTGCTTGGGATACGGCTGATTTACGCGTTTAACTGTACGTTGGATGGGGTGCAGCTGTTTGACGGTTTCCTGATTGGGGGAAGAGTGGAATATACCGTGGAAAATGAGGAGGATGAAGAACGGCAGGACCTGGATCTGGAGGTGCCGTGGTATCAGACCGGCTCCCGGACCAAAGTCTATATGGCCGGGATGCTGGAGGAGGCGGATTCGGAAGAAAATCCCTATCCGGCTTTGATCTGGCGTTCGTCTTATGGAAACGCTTATGTGTTCGCGGTGAATGGGGACTATCTGGAGAGTACGGCAGGAATCGGGTTTCTTTCCGCGATGATGTCAGAGGCTGGAACCTATGAGATTTATCCGGTCGTCAACGCACAGAATCTGACTATCGTGAACGGGCCATCTCTTACGTCCGAGAATGAGACACAGATACAGGAGGTCTACAGCCGCGATTCGCGCAAGTTGTACCGGGATATTATTTTTCCAGGGCTTTCAGCCATCTCGCAGGATTCCGGGTTTGTGATGACAAGTCTTCTCTCTGTGCGTACGGCATCGGATAGTCTGGCAGAACCATCCCTGGACGACCTGACTTATTATCTGAAATTTTTAAAGGAGCAGGACGCGGAAGTCGGCCTCTCCCTCTGGCGGACGGACTCCTCTTCCCTTGCGGACGCAGTCGGCCAGGACACAGCTTTCTGGGTATCGGCCGGGAGCAGCTATGCCTACAGTGTACTCTATGCCGGTGATGGACAGCTCTCCGAGGCAGCATCGCTTACCGGAGAGGCGGCAGCCGGGACGTATCTTGAGAATGTGCGAACCATCGTCACTACGGATACGGAAGATTTTTATCTGCTGGACTATGCTAATGAGACAACTACTGTGCAGGGGATTACCAATGATGCCTATACGCATACGTTTTCTGACGATCTTGAACTGCGCGCTCTGGAGACTGCCCTGGGGTACTCAACAGTCTCACTCGACCTCGGACGTGTGCTTTGGCCCGAAGACGAGGACGATTACTGGGAGAATCTCTATGAGGACTTTTCCAGCATCATCGGCACGTACTGGAAGCCGTTTTCGGATTATGACTATACGACGCTCTCCGAGAGTGACGAGCGGGTCCGCCAGTTCCTGGCGCTGGATTTTTCAGATGAACGGACAGACGATACGATTTCGCTTACGGTGGAAGGGCTTACCGGCACAGCGTGGTTCCTGCTGCGGACAAACGGGGAGGAGATAGCGTCTGTAACGGGCGGCAGTTTTACAGAAATTGAAAAAGATATCTATTTATTGGAAATAGATGAGCAAAATGTCGAAATAGAACTGGAAAAATCAACGGAATTGTATTACTATGAATAAAAACTCAGGAGGTGTCGACTACGAAAATCTGTATCGTGGCGGAAGGCTGTTATCCATATGTGGTCGGCGGTGTTTCCGGATGGGTACACAGCCTGATTCAGTCCCTGCCGAATCACGAGTTTATTGTGTTGGCGGTAGTGGCTAACCGCTCTGTGGGAAATAAATTCGCCTATACTATGCCGGAGAATGTCACTGAGGTGCATGCGGTGTATCTGGAGGACCAGGACTGGAGCGGGAAAAAAGGCAAACGCCATACGAAACGATTGAAACGAAATGAATATCAGGCACTTCGCAGTCTGATCCTGAATCAGGCCACAGACTGGGATACCCTGTTTGATTTGCTGCACCGGAAGGATCTTTCCATAGATGAACTTCTGATGGGGGAGGATTTTCTGCATGCTGTGAGTGATTGCTATCGCTTAAATTATTCACAGATTGTATTTTCAGATTTTCTGTGGACGATGCGCTCCATTTACCTTCCGCTTTTCCTCACGATGCAGTCGGAGGTGCCGAAGGCGGATCTGTATCACTGCGTTGCGACCGGTTACTCAGGCGTTCTCGGAAGCATGGCGAAGCATTTTTATGGCTGCCGTATGATGATTTCGGAGCATGGAATCTATACCAGAGAACGTGAGGAAGAACTGATCAAGGCAAAGTGGGTCAGCGGTATTTATAAGAATATCTGGATCGATCAGTTTCACAAGCTTTCGGATCTTGCCTATCAGAAAGCTGATCTGGTCACGAGCCTGTTCGCGCATGCGCGGGAACTGCAGATTGAGCTGGGATGTCCGTCAGAAAAGACAATGGTGACGCCGAATGGCATCAACACGCAGCGACTTATGAATCTTCCTGGCAAACCCGAAGAAGAGAAAGATATTCTGAATATCGGGGCGGTGCTGCGTGTGACGCCGATCAAGGACGTCAAGACGATGATCCAGGCTTTTGCTTTTGCGAAAAGGATGGAACCGGACATGAAGCTCTGGATCATGGGGCCGTGCGATGAGGATAAAACCTACGCGCAGGAGTGTTTTGACCTGGTGGAAGCATTGGGCGTCTCCGATGTGATCTTTACCGGACGGATTGACGTAAAGGATTATCTCGGACGTATGGATGTGACGATCCTGACCAGCATCAGCGAGGGCCAGCCGCTTACAATTCTGGAGAGTTACGCCGCGCACCGCCCGGTGATTGCGACGGATGTGGGTAACTGCTACGGCCTGATTTACGGAGAGGATGACGGCTTCGGTCAGGCGGGAATCCTGACCCATATTATGAATGTGGAAGAGATTGCGCGAGCCATGGTGGATATGGCCAGAAATCCAGGCCGCCGCCGCGAGATGGGAGAGAACGGCTACAAACGCGTGATGGGGAAATACCGTATTGAAGATATGAAAAAGACGTATGAGAACATTTACCGGGACTTTTCTGACAGCATGAAGTTGAAGTGGCCGGAAGAAAAGTTTCATTTATAAGTATAAGGAGCATAGCGGAATAAATGGCGGGGATTGGCGTCACTCTCAACAAAATATTTGAGAAGAACTCGATATTCACCAGTGTGATCGGTTTCTTTTACAGCGCTGCGATTACGGCTGCGCCGATGTTCCTCGTCATCGCGGATATCCTGCTGATGGGGCAGGTGCTTGGATTATCGAAGTCCGGGTATGTGGACAGAGAACTGTTTTCCTGCACGATTCTGTATATTTTTATTTTCGCGCTGCTGACAGCATCGCCGTTTAACACGGTGCTGTCGCGCTACATGTCAGACGTGATCTATGAAGAACATTATGATGATATCCTGCCGTGCTTTTATGTCGGACTGATCCTGAACCTGCTGCTCGCCTGTGTGTTGGGAATCCCGTTCTGCGTACATGAGTATCTCGCTGGCGGAGTGAATCTGCTCTATGTGTTTGTCGGCTATTGCGGGTATGTCTCCCTTCTGCTGGTGTTTTATGCGATGCTGTACTTAAGTATCTGCAAGGATTACGCGAGAATCTCACTTTTTTTCCTGACCGGGATGGTGAGTTCGTTCTTTCTGTCCTGCTTTCTGGTAAAGATCCGGTCCTGGGAAGTGACCTGGGCTATGCTTGTATCGCTTGTAGCCGGTTTTTTTCTGATCGCCTGTCTGGAGCTTGCGACAGTGAAGCAGTATTTTAAGACAAACAGCTGCCGTTACCGGCGTGTGCTGGGGTATTTTGGTTCCTGTTGGAAGCTTATGGCGACAAATTTTTTTTATACGCTTGGTCTGTATATCCATAATTTTGTATTCTGGACGACCGATCTGCGGATCACGGTGGCGGACAGCTTTATCTGCGCCGAACCCTACGATATGGCGACCTGTCTGGCGATGTTTACAAACCTCTCAGCAACCGTTATTTTTATCGCACGTGTGGAAATGCATTTCCATGAACGTTACCGTGCCTATTCCGAGGCTGTGATCGGAGGCAGAGGAATGGATATTGACAGCGCCAGGCGCCGGATGTTCCGGCAGATTTCAGTGGAACTGATGAATCTGGTGCGGATTCAGTTTATTATTTCCGTGGTCATCTTTCTGGGGTGTATGATCTTTCTGCCGCAACTCGGATTTTCCGGGATGGTGCTGCGGATTTATCCGTGTCTGGCGGCGGGATATTTTGTCCTGTTTATCATGTACTCCGCGATCATCTTTTTGTATTATTTTAATGATATGACCGGAGCGATGCTGACGGCGGCAGGGTTCTGCCTGGTCACGTTTGCCGTCAGTATTGTGGCAACATATCTTTCTGAATACTGGTATGGAATCGGTGTGGTCGCCGGTGCGTTCACTGGCTGGACGATTGCTTACGGTCGTCTGCGCTGGGTTGAACGGCATATGGATGCACACGTTTTTTGTCGCGGCTCGATTATGAAAAAGGGAAAGGGAAAACGGCCGTCTGGATTGGTCTTTGACGCGAGAAGTGCATCGGCGAAACAGTGAAAGACGCACTGACAGGAATACTATGGCAGGCTTGATGTGACGGCTGTGAGGATGAGTGAACAGGGGGAAAGCATAAGTTGAATGTGGTAATGGTTATGAAGCTGGTCATGGGGGGTGCGGGATTTTTATTTTTGATCCTTGCTTTTCATGAGTATGTAAGAAAAAAGCTGACGGAGGCGGCGGGGCTGATCTGGGCGCTGCTTGGTATTCTTCTGCTTATTCTGGCGCTCTGGCCGGGAGCGCTTGCCTGGTGCGCAGCCATCTCGCTTGCCGGACTGACTTTCCTGTTTGGGATTTTTCTTTCTCTTGCTTTGATTTTGTTCTGGCAGAGTCTGGCGGTTTCGAAGCTGACCCGCAAAAATCAGGAATTGGCCATGCAGGTCTCGCTTTTGAATCAGGAAAACGAACAGATCCTGACGGAACTGAATATGATCCCGATGCGCTATCAGGATACGTCTGACAATCCGCACAACGGTTTCAGTACAGAGACCGGCGGAGAAGGAAATGAGGATGGAACAGAAGAAATCAGAAATACAGAAAAAGCGTAAAAAACGTAAAAAACGGATTTTATTCGTAATCAATACGATGGGAAGCGCGGGAGCGGAGCATGCGCTGCTGGCTCTGCTGCACTGTCTGGACTGCGAAAAGTATGACATTTCCCTGTATGTACTCTTAGGACAGGGGCAGTTGATGAGACATATCCCAAAGGGAGTACGGCTTCTGAACCGAGACTATACGGAGCTTCCGGTTCTTTCGCAGGAAGGACGGCGCGCTCTGCGCCGTACGGTCCTGCGGGATGCGTTCACGGACGGATGTCTCTGGAAACGGCTGCCATACCTGATGCACAACTTCAGGGATATGCTGCACCATCACAGAATTCTGCCGGAAAAGCTTCTCTGGCGGCTTGTCGCAGACGGCTCTGCGCGGTCACAGGGGAGATATGACCTTGCGGTGGCTTTTCTGGAAGGCGGTGCGACCTACTATGTCGCAGACTATGTGAATGCCGCGAAAAAGGCTGCGTTTGTACACATTGATTATGGCAGAGCAGGGTACACCAGAAATCTGGATCTCGACTGTTACCTGTCCTATGACCGCGTGTTTACGGTATCCAATGAGGTAAAAGACGCTTTTCTGAAGGCCTATCCGGAATGTGAGAAATATACGGCTGTTTTTCATAACATTCTGGATATTCATGAGATTCATCAGCTGGCGCATGTCCCCGGAGGATTTACCGATTCATTTGACGGGATGCGGCTTTTGACTGTCGGAAGACTGACAGAACAAAAAGCATATGACGTTGCCGTTGAAGCGATGTCTCTGTTGAAACAGCGGGGGCGCAACGTCCGCTGGTATGTGCTGGGAGAGGGTGACCGGCGAAAACCGCTGGAACATCTGATTGCTGCACGGGGATTAAAAAAAGATTTTATTCTGATCGGTCAGGTGGAAAATCCTTATCCGTTTTATGCGCAAACGGATCTGTATGTGCATGCGACCCGCTTTGAGGGGAAAAGCATCGCCATCGAAGAGGCGCAGACATTGGGCTGCGCGATCCTGGCGTCGGACTGCAGCGGTAACCGTGAACAAATCTGCGACGGTGTCGATGGAAAACTCTGTTCTCTGACTGCGGAAGGAATTGCCGATGGGATTGAATGGATGCTGGATCATCCCGAAGACCGGCAGCGCTTAAAAAAGGCAGCAGCTACGAAGCAGAACTTTGATATGGATGAGATCAGGCAGCTGCTGGAACTGTTATAAGGTTAAGAAACACACAGAAGTGATTTGGAGAAGAAAGATGGGGGAAACAACGCAAAAGGAACTGCTGATTATAATACCGGCATACAACGAGGAGAAAAACATTCCGGCTGTGCTGAAGGCATTGGAAAAACCGGATATCCGCAAGATTGCGGACGTACTGGTCATGAATGACGCTTCCTCGGACAACACGAACTGGATCGTGAAAGCACATGGCCACAAGCTGGTGACGCATGTTTTTAATCTTGGATATGGGAGTGCGTTGCAGCTCGGCTATAAGTACGCGATTCGGAGAAATTATCGATATGTCATTCAGATGGATGCGGATGGGCAGCATGATGTGTGCAATATTCCGAAAATTTATGAGGCACTGAAAAAGCCGGATGAAAACGGCCGTTGTCCGGATATCGTTCTGGCGTCACGTTTCCTTGAAGAAAGCAGTAATTATCCGATTTCCTGTGCCAGACGGTTCGCGTATGCGTTCTATCGGATGTTGGTGAAGCTGGGAACCGGACGGACGATCAGCGATCCCACCACAGGTCTGCAGGGACTGAGTCGCGAAGCGTTTCTCTACTATTCCAAATACAATCATTTCGATGATCGTTATCCTGACGCGAATATGATCATGCAGATGCTGCTTCTTGGCTTTCAGGTCAGGGAGATTCCCGCTGTGATGCACAGCCGGATATCCGGGAAAAGTATGCATTCCGGTATCAGGCCGATCTTTTATATGTTCCGGATGGTGTTTTCCATTATGGCAGTGTGGATGCGTGTGAAGGTGCTTAAGCTGGAAAAAAGGTAACTGCGAAGGTACTTAACAATTACGAAATCTGATAATTTAATAAGGGAGTGAGTATGATGCTTCAGTGCAGGAGAATGCAGTTTACGGGTGCGCTTCTGGTGGAAACTGCAGCGGAAGTTCCAAATCCGGGGCGCGGCTGGTATCAGGTCTATAGCTTTGATGTGCGGGAAGCCATTGATGAGGAGGAACTGAAATGGTGTCTGAATGTGCAAGAGCATCTGGCGCTTGTCACGCTGGATATTGGCTGCTGCCGTGACCGGGAGCTTGTGGATGAGGAATTTCTCAATATCCGGCGGATTTTTGATTTTTTTGCTGCGCACGGGAAACAAATGATCGTTCGCACGGTGTATGACCGCGAAGGCAAAGGACCGGAACGGGAACCGGAGACCTTTGCTCTGGTGTTGCGGCACATCCGTCAGCTGGGACCGCTTTTTGCGAAATATGCCGCATACATACTTACCCTTCAGGGGCTGCTGGTCGGCAGCTGGGGAGAACTGCACGATTCACGCTATTTATCTGATACAAAGCTTTATCAGCTGGTGAAGACGATGTGGGAGGCGACAGGTGGCACCTGTTGCCTTTCTGTCCGCAGGCCGGTGCAGCGCCGCATCCTGTGCGCCTCACCGGATAGCGCGGCATGGAAGATTGGCCTTTTTGATGATGGGCTTTTTGCCTCTGCTTCACATTTGGGAACATTTGCGGAAGGGGAATATGGCGCGAAAAATGCGGTTGACGGACAGGGACACCTGATTAACAGCCAACCGTGGCCGACCGTGGACGAGCTGGGGTATCTGGATCGTGAATGCGTACGGGTGCCAAACGGAGGGGAAGCGCCCGACAGTCTGGGAACAGGGGAATGCTCCGGCAGCAGAAAGGAGGCAGACAGGCCATCTCAGAACGAAATACTGGATACGATGCGTTGCATGCACCTGACTTATTTAAACCGCGTATATTCGGAAAAAGTAATCTCCGGCTGGAAACAGATGAAGTATTTCGGGGAGGACGCGGCATATCGGGGCTGCACTCTATATGATTATATCGGCCTGCATCTGGGATATCGCTTCGTTATAGAAAGCGTGTCCGTGTCTCCCGATCGCGGCAGGTCTTTCATGATGCAGCCGGGGAGCAAAAAAGGGCGGATCGAGACGCTTTTCTCATCCATCGGTAAATGGAAGAGCGGGAGCGGGGATCAGTCCCTGACGCTGACAATCCGCGGGCGCAATGTCGGTTTTGGCAATCTGTACCGTTCCGCGCAGCTGACGCTGATCGCAAGGGGATCGGATGGCTGTGAGATGCGGAAAAGCCTGGATACGGATCCCCGGGAGTGGGATGCAGGCAAAGAATTTCGTGTGACTGCAGAATGGCCCGGAGAAGCCGCCGCCGACATAGATGGAATGCCATGGCGGGAGGAACTCTTCCTGCGTCTGAAGCAGGAGGATGGAGAAACGATATGGTTCGCAAACCGGAACGCGAAAAATCTGCTGCCAATCGGCACTGTGTTTGGGTGGAAACCGCGGCGGGAATTCTCATCCTGATACGGCGCTCCAATCTGCTCCAATCGTCAGTGTTCCGAGCGGATACCCATATTCTGTTTCTTCCGGGCTGCTTGCAAGCGAGATTTTCGCTCCAGTGACTGTGTCTGTCAGTGTCAGGTACGCGGCGTAGGTGCCTTCCGACAGATCGCGGACGGGGATACTGACCGTACCGTCTGTGCTTTCTTCGGAGCTCAGGATACAGAGACCAGGATCGGTAGTATAAGAAAGCATTGTTGTCTCAGCATCGCTGCCATCGATTTTATGCAGCGTGATCATGGCTTCAAAATCTCGTGTGCTCGAGGCGAAGCCTACGTTCTGAATCGTAAAGGAAAAGATGGCTTCCCCATCGAACCAGGTGTTGAATTCCAGACCGGTTCCGGTCAGGATATAGCGATAGCCCAGATGGGCGCTGATATAGTCGTAGCCGCTGCAACCGTTGAAAACATCGTCGCCGTCATAGGTGCTTTCTTTCCATGCCTCCAGCACGGTAGTATCATATCCTTCGTTCAGGTAGGAGATATGCATCTGTGAAAGAGTGTCGATGGCCGCGTCAAGATCGCCGAGCGTGTAGTCGTAGACGACCTCGCCGCCATTTGGTACATAGCGGCAGAGTTCGTCCTGAAAGGCAAGCTCTTCCGCACGGGTTCCCTTATCGGATGGGGTGTCAGAACCCGCCCGGGAGGTGTTGCCATAAGTGCCGAGATCCGTCTCGGTGCCTAAGATGCCATCATTGTAAAGACCGAGGCGCGAAATCAGGGAACCGTCAGATGCGGGAAAGGAGTCCGGCAGAGAGGTCAGACCCGTGATGGTGCGCCACTGCGCAGGGGTGCGCACAGCGAGGTAGATAGAGGGATCGGTCAACTCGGCGAGATGTGTGATCAATGAGATCAGATCCTCATTTCCGAGATAAGCGGATTCGTTCATTTCTCCATAGCTGCCGACAAAAACTCCCTGCAGAATATGGATGGAGTCCGCATAGTGATTGATAATTTCCGAGACCTGTTCCATATGCTCCAGCACCTGATCGAGCGAAGAAGGTTCACCGGAGAACCCATTGCCGTCCCAGTCATAAAGAAAGCGGAGTATGATCTGCTGGCCGCTTTCGGCCCAGGCGGACAGAATGGCATCGACCTGCGCAAGAGCGTTATCAGAAAGAGCGCTTTCGGCATATTCTTTCAGATTGATTTCAACCAGAACGAGAGACAGGGCTTCATTTTCTTCGATGTGTTTTTCCAGAGTTTCCGTAAGGGACTCGTTTTCCTCATTCAGGGAATATGCGTGTATCTGGTAAAAACCGCGATAAGGGTTATCAAGGACGGCGTCCGTTTCTGAGAAGCTTTCTGAAGACCATGATACAGGAAGATACCGTTGCTGATAAAGAAAAAGGCAGATACCGGCCGCTGCTGCCAGAATAAGGATTGCCGGAAAGAGTATGATAAAAATCCGTTTTGAACGCTTTTTCATAATAGTGTAACTCCTTGGAGAATTTGGAATGATGTTTTTCCTGTATTGTGTTATTATAGCATGGAAAATACTTTTGAGGTAGCTATGAAGATATTTACAGTTACTTTTTTGGAAAGAATGAAGTCGAAGGAAGACTTTTTCAGGTCGCAGAGGATATAAGAATGACAGATTCGAAAAAACGTGACATGAATAAATCGCCGGATATCTCATCGGGGAATGCACCGACCGGCAACCGTTACCAGCTGCGCCGCGCCGCAGGGGTCTGCTGGCTGCTCGATATGGAACAGCCTGGCATCCCCTATGTGAAGCCGGTGTCAATGAATGAGATGGGAGCGGACATCTGGGAACTGTATGCGCAGGGGTTTACTGCAGAGAAGATTGCGGAACAGCTCGGCCGGACATATGATGTTCCCGTCGGCCAGGTGAAAGAGGATGTGTATGCGTTTCTGGAGGGCCTGAAAGCGCAGGGAGTTGTGTTGTAGCAGCCGGGTGCAGTCCCGATATTACATAGTTATTGTGCTGGGCACACACGGATAGTATGGAGGGCACTTATGGACGGAATTGATTTTGTGATTACCTGGGTAGACGGAGACGACCCGGCATGGCAGCGGGAAAAAGCGCGTTATTCGCCGGCCAGAGACGCGGACGCCCGGCCGGAACGCTATCGGGACTGGGGACTTTTGCCATACTGGTTTCGCGGAGTGGAAAAATTTGCACCCTGGGTCGGGAATATTTACTTTGTCACGTGGGGACATTTGCCCGGATGGCTGAACACGGAGCATCCGAAGCTGCGGGTGGTCAATCACCGGGACTATATTCCAGAGGAGTATTTGCCGACATTTAACAGCCGTGTCATCGAGATGCATCTGCATCGTATTAAAACTTTAAGTGAGAATTTTGTATACTTTAATGATGATATGTTCCTGACCTCACCGACTGCGCCGGAAGATTACTTTATAGACGGAAGACCCTGCGATATGCTGGCATTTCAGCCGGTAGTAGCCAACCCTGCTAATCCGAGTATGTCGCACGAGTTCCTGAATATTTCGCTGATGTTGTCGAAGTATTTTGATAAACGGCAGAATGTGAGACAGCATCCCGGAAATTATTTTCATATCGGATATCCGCCGCTTTACTTTTTTTACAACCTGCTTGAGATGGCGTTCCCACTTTATACGGGTCTTTATACATCCCACGGGCCGTTTCCCTTTTGCAAATCTGCTTTTGAAACCATTTGGCAGAAGGAGGAAGATTATCTGAGTGAATTCTCCACGCACCGTTTTCGCTCAAATGAGGATGTCGGCCCTTATCTGGTGCGGGAATGGCAGAAGCTGAGCGGGGAATTTCATCCGAAAAATGTGCTGCGGGATCTCCGATATTTTAATGTGGGTGATGACAATCAGAAGCTTTGCCGCACGATTGAAAAGCAGAAAGCGAAATGCGTCTGCATCAACGACGCGAACCACGCGATCGACTTTGCGGCCGCGAAAGCGAAAATCCGGCAGTCTTTTGAGAAAATTTTACCGGAAAAATCTGCTTTTGAACGATAAGCCTTTCTGACGGATGCGATTCATGAAGAAGACCAGAATCAGGTAATGGCGGAAGGGCCAGGACAGGGATTTACTGCGGAGATATACGGTAAGACAGAAGAGATAAGGACGACAGGCTGCCCGGAAAAGAGGATGACAGGAGTAAAGGAATGGCAGAGCAGACACGCACCAGAACAGAATATTCGGTAAAGAATACAACGGTCGCCGTCGCCTCCCGGATGACAGCCATCCTGATGGGCTTTGTGACCCGGGTGGTGTTTACCCATGTCCTGAGCGAGAGTTACGTCGGTATCAATGGTCTGTTTACGGATATTCTAAATGTGCTTGCACTCTCAGAACTGGGGGTCGGCACTGCGATCACCTATGCTCTCTATAAGCCGGTCGCGGAAAAAGACACGGAAAAACAGAAGTCTATTATGCGCCTGTACTGCTGGTTTTATCGGATCGTGGCGCTGATTGTACTGATTGGAGGACTTCTGGTTATCCCGTTTATGGATGTGATTATGAAAGACAGGCCGCAGGTGGATCACCTGACGCTGATCTACCTGTTGTACCTGGCGAATTCTGTGCTCTCATATCTCCTGATTTATAAAAAGACGCTGATTGAAGCGCATCAGCTGACGTATATCGGCACTTTGTACCACACCATTTTTCTTGTGATACAGGATGCGGCACAGATTCTGATTCTGCTTACAACCGGGAATTTTCTTTTGTTCTGTATTATCGCCGTAGTCTGTACAGTGTGCGGGAACGTGAGTATCTCCAGGCGGGCAGACCGTATGTATCCGTTCCTGAAGGAACGGGAAGTGGCACCTCTGGGTCAGCAGGAAAAAAATGAGATTATAAAGAATGTCAGGGCTATGCTGATGCACAAAATCGGCACAGTAATCGTCAATAACACCGATAATATCCTGCTCTCAGCTCTTGTCGGGCTTGGCAGCGTGGGGAAGTATTCCAATTATTATCTGGTGATCGGCTCCGTGCGCCAGGTGCTGGATCAGGTCTTTCAGGGGATTTCCGCCAGCGTTGGGAATCTTGGCGTCCTGGAGGATGAAGTACATATACGGAGAATTTTTGAGACATCCTTTTTTATCGGACAATGGCTCTATGGGTTTGCTGCAATCTGCCTGTACGAGCTGTTGAGCCTGTTTGTAGAGATCAGCTTCGGGGCAAATTATGTTTTTGATCCGGGGGTGGTGCTGGTACTATGTCTGAATTTTTATCTCACAGGAATGCGGAAGGCAACTCTGATTTTCCGGGATTCACTGGGACTGTTCTGGTACGACCGGTACAAATCCATCGCTGAAGCAGTGGTAAACCTGACCGTGTCGGTTGTGCTGGCTTTGCGGTTTGGCGCCGCGGGCGTATTCTGGGGAACTTTTATCAGCACGGTGACGACATCTCTCTGGGTGGAGCCATATGTGCTCTATAAGCATTGCCTGAAGACGTCGGTGCGTTCTTATTTTGCAAAGTACGCAAAGTATGTGGCAGTTTTAGCAGGCGTCTGGTATGTGACAGATTGGATTTGCGGACAGATGGGCGGGAATATTCTGGTGAAGTTCTTGCTTCGGCTCCTGATTGCAGCTGTTCTGCCGAATCTGTTTTTTTTGCTGTTATATGGCCATACGAGAGAATTTCAGGAAGTGCTGGCGATTGTGAAAGGAAGGCAGTGGGGAATCAATCGCCTTCGGAAAAGGTAGCAGCCAGTGGAGAGCAGCGATCGGGGAAAATGGCAGCCAGATAGAAGAAATGGACGCAGAAAAATGCGGACAGCGGAGGAACAGGATGCAAAAGGAAGAATTCACATCAGAGGAGCAGGTGCTTCTGGGGTTACTTACGGAGGCGCTTTGGACTCCAACAGAAAAGTCCTTCAGCCCAAAAAACAAAATACCTGTAGAGCAGATCAGGAATATTGACCTGGGTCGGCTGTCTGCTATTGCGCAGAAGCATGCAGTATTCCCACTTCTTTACGATGCTGTTTGTGGGGAAGCTGCGATGACGCAGAATATGGCATTCACAGGGAGCAGCGGGAACGTGAGGGCGTGGAAGCACTTTCAAGAGGAGGCCGAGGAGGCCGCCCGTCATACTGTGCTGCAGGCGTATCACCTGTTGTTCCTGACCAAATATCTGGTTACGTTTCTGGAAGCTCGCGGAGTTTCTGTGATCGTATTAAAGGGTATCAGCGCGGCTGCGGATTATCCTGTGCCGGAGTTGCACAAATCCGGAGATGTGGATCTGCTGCTTGCAGGCGAGCCGGAGGGAGGGCGTTTGGACAGTATTTCTGAAAAATCTGACAGGGAGCAACCGGAACACCCTGTGGGTAAGCCAAAAAGGGAAGAGCTTCAGCGTATTATGGCAGAAGCAGGGTTTCGTCTGACAGAGACACAGGATTCCGTGCACCATGATGTGTATGTCTCCTCTGAGGGAATTGAAGTGGAGCTTCATCTGCTTCCGGCGGAACCATTTGAGGACTCCGCCAGAAATGAGCGCATGAAAACAAGGATGCGGCAGTGCCCGGCACACTGTGTCCGGCGAGACATTATGGGTGCCGAATTTCCGGTACTCGACCGCCCATACCAGGCATGGCATTTGCTCCTGCATATGCTGCAGCATTTTCTGAGAGCCGGGTTTGGCTTAAAACTGCTCTGCGACTGGAAAGTCCTGTTCGCGCAGCCGTGGAGTGAGGGAGAAAGGAGAGAACTTACCGGGGTACTCAGAGAAGACGGGCTTTGCCGTTTTGCGTCTCTGGTTACAGGTGCCTGCGTGAAATATCTTGGCCTGGATGCCTCCAATGTATCGTTTCTGAACCCGGACGAAGAACACGCGGAACTGTTTCTGCGCGAAATCTTTGATTCCGAAGAATTTGGGCATTCAGACTCCGAGCGCATGGTGGCGATGAAAGGCGCGCGCCTGACGGACTACATCCGGGAATTTCATCATCAGATGCACCTGAACTATCCCCAAAAGGGGAAGCTTGTGCCGCTCTGGCCCATTCTGTGGACGCTCACTCTGATCCGGTTTCTGCGCAATAACCGCAGAATCCGGCATACCTCCACGCTTTCTATATTAAAGGCGGCAGGAAAACGCAGCCGCAGGATGGAAGAACTGCGGGTATTTGATGAGCAGCCGGGAAATAGCCGGGACAGGAAAAATCTACAAAAAAGGATGTAAAAATTTGGTAATATTTTGGACCATGAAATTGCCGAAAATTCCTTTACAATCAGCGAAAATTGGCGTATATTTTTATTAAAACTATTTTTAAACAGACGGTTCCTTTCAGGGCGTGTAAAGAGACAGCGGGGCCGGGAAAGAAGGTGTGGATAGGATGATTGATACGTATAGTAAGCCATTGATATTAGCGGACAGTGAACTGGCGGAAGGGGTATATACTTCGAGCGGAAGCGGAAGTGTCGGTTATTCAATCAAACTGGAAAGCGATTGGGGAGACGGCGGTAAGGTTTATCGTTTGGATATTGACACGCAGAGCCTGACTACGAGTGATAGTTGGTCAATTACGTTGACCATTTCAGGAGGGACTGTAACTGGCATCAGCGTTTATGATGGCAGGCTGACCGGCACATTGAGCGGCAGTACGATTACGATTTCTGGCACAGGCGGCGTTTATTATTACGATATAGGCCTCTATGTTAATTGCGGCAGTGATGTGACGGTTTCCTGATTTATCGGTGGCAATGATGTCAGGTGTTACATTATTATAAATTTAGAAAGGGCATTTAATATGAATAGAATGTATGCAAAGCCGGTAATCCTGGCAGATGACGAGATTTCTGAGGGAGTGTATACGGCGAGCGGCACGGACTGTTACACGGTGACCACAAATATACATCAGAGGCCGGAGACCGGCAGGGGCGACTATCGGATTCAGGTGAATGCAGCACACAGCGCAACGCATCATAGTACCGCACAGGTGTTGGTGATTTCATTTAATTTGCCGGTTACTTATGTATCATCGAATGGATCGCTTCAAAGCAGTGACGGGACTTCGACTTTGTCTGTTGCTTACAATTATCATAACAATGGTTCGGACAATATCGGCCTTGGTGATTTGATTGTGACGGCGGATGAAGGGCTTTCGGTTACCGGAGCATATATGACCTGTAATATGACTTGTTCTCAGCATGATGGTCTGTAAAACAGGTAGTGAGCAGCTTGTCCTATTTCTGAAGAGGTAAATGTTTTTAATTTTATAAGAAAAGGGAAAGCCCGGCGCGAGATGACACGCCGGGCTTTTTTCTACTTGTCTGTTCTGGCTTTTTGCATGACTGAGCTGTATTCAAAGTATTTTTGGAGTTAAAAGGTACAAAGCCTCGAAATATGGGGATGGGACGAATGAGGAGAATAAGAGAATCGCTGGCATTTTGCTGGGGCGTCAAGGCGGGATTGCTGAAGGATTATATTGCGCAGACAAAGTGGATTTATTCCTGCGCGCGGCGGTATTGGCCGCCGATGATTTTTTGCTGAAAATACAAGCTTAAGTGTGGTATCACCGGATTAATTATGTTATACTCGATTCATAGAAATGACTGGCTGTTTTACAGAGTATTTAGACGGAGGACTTTATGAAATCTTTCAATACATCAGTTGTCTGTGTCCCGGAAAAGCACTATATGGTCGACATGACTGGCCGGGTAAACCGGATTATCGATTCCCTGATTCAAGAAAATAAATATTTTACGATCAGCCGGGCCCGCCAGTTTGGAAAGACGACAATTCTTTCCCTGCTCCGCCGTGCGCTTAAACCGGAGTTTTATGTGCTGGCGATCAGCTTTGCGGGCCGGTCGTCGATGTTTGATACGGAAGCATCTTTTGTCAGGGGATTTGTGCGCAAACTCCGGATTGCCATGAAAAATGAAGGCATGGAGGCGGTGCTGGTGGACGCATTTTCTGCTGAAATTGCGGATGAAGATGCTTTTGGGGAACTGGATGAGAGAATCACTGAGCTTTGCCGAAACAGTGACAGAGAAATCATTCTGACGATTGATGAGGTGAACCAGAGTACAAATAATCAAATCACAGTGGATTTTCTTGCATTATTGAGAGATAAATATATCCGCCGCGAGACGGAAGGCGACCATACCTTTAAAAGTGTGATTCTGGCAGGGGTTTATGACATAAAAAACCTTCAGATTAAGATTCGGCCCAGGGAGCAGCACAGATATAACAGTCCCTGGAATGTGGCCGCTGATTATAATATCAATATGCTGTTCGGAACAGAGGAAATTGCAAAAATGCTTTCGGAATATAAAGCAGATCACGGTCTGGATTTTGATGAAGACTGGTTTGCCGGACAGATTTATAGCTATACTTCCGGATATCCGTTTATGGTATCAAGGATATGTCAGTTATTGGATGAGGTTGTTACACGGGAGAAGGAACTGGGGTCAGTCAGGAATGCCTGGACCTTGAATGGATTTTTCAGGGCAATCAAGATTTTTGTGGAAGAGGACAATACTCTGTTTGACGATCTGGAGAAGAAGCTTAATGATTATTCGGATTTACGTGAACTGATGTACAGAGTCATTGTGTCAAGGGAATCGGTCCCCTACTCAAAAGGAAACGGAGCAATCCGCCTGGGAGATGCCTTTTGCTGGCTGAAGAATGAGCAGGGGAAGGTGGTTGTGTTTAACCGGATTTTCGAAACACGTATTTATAATCTGTTTATAGATGAAAAATCTGCAAACCCATTGTACCAGATGGCGTCTTTGGAAAAGAATGATTTAAAAAATGATGCAGAACTGAATATGGATCTGATCATGGAACGTTTTATGGTGCATTATCAGAGCATTTATGGGACTCGTTCCGCAGACTTTCTGGAAAATGAGGCGGTATTGATCTTTCTGACATTTTTGAAACCTGTCATCAATGGGTATGGAAATTATTATATCGAGGCAGAGACAGCGGATAAAACAAAGACAGACATTGTTGTAGATTATAAATCAAAACAGTACATCATCGAAGCAAAGGTGTGGCATGGCAGGAAATATCAGGAGGCAGGAATCAGCCAGCTTGCCGGATATCTTGAGAGGTATCATCAGGAAAAAGGATGGCTGCTCACGTTTTGTTTTAACAAGAATAAGGAAAAGCTGGTCGGCAGTCACGATCTGGAAAGCAATGGAAAGAGAATCCGTGAAGTGATTGTCTGATCAATGACAGGATGAGGCGTACAGGAAACAAATGAGAGAACGACTGGCGTTTTACTGGGGGCGCGTCAAAGCGGGGCGCCTGAAGGATTTTATTGCGCAGACGAAATGGATTTATTCCTATGCGCGGCGGTATTGGCTGCCGATGGTTTTTTATACGGCACTGGGACTGACGGGGACGGTAGTGTCTCTGCTCTCAAGCCTCGTATCGCGCGACCTGGTGGATATCATCACCGGGCATGAGACCGGCCTGGTAGTGCAGACGTTTTGCATGATGATCGGGCTGAATATCGGCAATACCATTGTCAGTATGATTTCCAATTACGCGTCGGAGTGGATCAGCATGAAGGTGGACGCGGAGATCAAATCTGAGATTTTTGAAAAAATTCTCGTGACGGACTGGGAGAGCCTGACGAATTACCACACGGGCGATCTGCTGACGCGGTGGAGTTCGGATGCGAGTCAGATTTCCAGCGGCGTGCTGAGCTTTATTCCGAATGCGATTATCTATGCGTTCCGGTTTATCAGTGCCTTTGCCATGGTGATCTATTATGACTGGACGTTTGCGGTGTTTGCTTTTATGGGAATGCCGGTGTCGCTACTGCTGTCACGGAAACTGATGCGGCGTATGGTGAACAATAATAAGCGCAGTGCTGCTATGGGCGCGAAGATGTCAGGCTTCAACCAGGAGGCGTTTTCGAATATTCAGACAATCAAGGCATTTGGATTGATTTCCCTGTATGTGCAGCATCTGAAGGATCTGCAGAAAGAATATATCGATATGAAGCTGGATTTCCAGAGGATGTCCGTCTGGACATCGCTGCTGTTGACGACGGTAGGGCTGGTGGTCTCTTATGCCAGCTATGGATGGGGGATTTACCGCGTCTGGAGCGGGGCGATCAGCTATGGTACGATGACGATGTTCCTGTCGCTCTCGGGAACGCTGACGGGCGCTCTCAGCAACATCACCTCTCTTGTGCCGGATGCGATTTCTTTGACGACTTCCGCGGGCAGGCTGATGGATATCGTTGAAATGCCACGTGAGGATTACAGCAATGCACCAGAAGTGGAGAAGTTTTTGCAGCGCAATAGAACAGAAGGCATCAGTCTTTATGCCGAACACATCCGCTATGCCTATCAGAACGGTACGCAGGTGTTTGAGGATGCGACCTTCTGTGCGAAGCCGCATGAGATCGTGGCTCTGGTCGGACCGTCTGGAGAGGGAAAGACGACCATGCTGCGGCTGGTGCTGGCGTTGATGCCTGTGCAGGAGGGAAGCCTGACTTTGTACGCGAAAGATGCGCGGGCTGAAGCCACGCTTTTGGATGGCGAAGCAGCAGAGGATGTGCCGAGGGAATTTACCGGGCTGGATGCCATCCCGATGTCCCCGGCCGCGCGGATGATGTTTTCGTACGTGCCGCAGGGAAATACGATGTTTTCCGGCACTATCGCCGGAAATATGCGCAATGTCAAGGAAGACGCGACCGATGAGGAAATTGTTGAGGCATTGAAGCTGGCCTGCGCCTGGGAGTTTGTAGAGAAACTGCCGGATGGGATATACAGCGAGATTAAAGAACGCGGCGGCGGTTTTTCAGAGGGACAGGCACAGCGGCTTTCTATTGCGCGTGCTCTGTTGAGGAAATCACCGATCCTGCTGCTGGATGAAGCAACCTCTGCGCTGGATGTCGCGACGGAACGGCGTTTGCTGCGTAATATCATGAGCGATAAATATCCACGTACCTGCATTGTAACCACACATCGGCCCACGGTTCTCACAATCTGCGACCGGGTATACGCAATCCGGAACCGACAGTGTGAAGTGCTGGATGAAAAAGCGGTAGAGCAGATGATTCAAGATTTTTGATCGGGATTGCATATTTTACGGATGGATGCTGAAATATCAAAGCAGACATTTTAGCTGCAGGAAAGCGAAGTATTCATTCGTTTCATAAATGTTGCGAATCAATCAGTTCTTTCATATAGATGGCGGCTTCGTCTTCTTTTGTGCAGTTAAGACGTCGTACAGGTACAAGCAGTGAAACTGCTTCCGCGAAGCGCAGGTTGCTTTCGAGCTGGTTGCGTGTCCATACGGGTGAGATAAAACGCTGTGAAAGAAGCAGTATCTGCCGGTCTGCATCCGGAGTCTGACAGAGATTATGCCTGGACTGCTTCAAAAGAATTACTCCGCCGAGCGGATATTCTTCTGTTGTCGAGATGCCGGAGGTGCCGCACCAGGGAAGACCGCAGACGTAAGGCGTGCCTTTTCGGATGGTGAGCAGGTTCAGGTCGCCGTTCAGAATGGGGACTCCAAACAGCCTGTTCCAGATTTCGGTGTGTGTCGATTTTCCGGTGCCGGATGGCCCGGAGAAAAGCCAGGCCTTTCCCTGATACAGGATGGAGGCGGAGTGCAGGGCGTATATGCCTTTTTTTTGAGCGAGATAAAGGTAGGCAAAGCGAATGGCATGGAACAGATCCGTAACAACCTGCCCTTCAAGAGGCGGTGTGCAGATGCAGCGGGCGTATGCTTCATCTTTGCGCAGAATCATCTCCTGAATCTGCGGAGCCTGTGGAAAATGAATCTGTAAGAAGTTACCACGGTCCTTTATGGTGAGTTCCGGGTGACAGATGAGATATGGGGCTGAAGAGGCAGCCGTATGCCGGAATCCAGATCCAAAATGTTTATCCGCCGGAGAGGACGCGGGTATCACTTCAATGGTAAGGTCAATCATCCTGCTGCTTTCTGCTTTGCATGCAAAAGGAGCAAATTCAGGAGCGAAAGCGGCAGTCGGGCCGAGGAGTCGGAGCGTCAGGCCGCCGATTTCCAGATAACGCTCACCGATGCAAGCGAATTCTTCTGCAGGGTAAGAACCGGCTTCAAAGGTGAAATTCGATGTCGGATGAATCTGGGTGGTGGAATGATGAAATTCCGGCTTTTTATTGAGCGCGTTTTCAGTAATTATTTTTGTATTCACCTGTTCTTCTGTCTGCAGAATTCCAAAGTCCATGAGCCGATCAAGAAATTCATCCATGTCTGCCTTTAACCGAGGCAATTCCTCTTTTGTGGCATGATAGTAGGATGCGAATGACGAGAGCAGTTCCTCATAGGAAGGAATATTCTGCAACTGTTTCCAGAGAAAAACTCCCGTTTCATTGACGAGAATTCCGTGCCTGAGCTCGGCAACGGCCTGCCCAAAGGGAAGGATATAAGGCGTTCCCGCTATATTCTGTAAGGTCCAGCATGGATTCAGCTTCATAGGTTTCTCCTCCAGTCACTTATTATAGGAAACGGTTTTAACCGTTTTCTTTTGCGCCGTTGCTGTGTGCCAGTGGTACATGTTTAGCATGACCGAAGCGGTAGCGTAGATGCAAGGCTACGTAGCAACCATTCCATTGCGGTCGTGTGCATCGAATTAAAAATTTTGTGTTCAGTGTATCATTTTTTGAACCATAATGCTATAATCATCTGTAAATAGTTTTGAAATAAGTCGGTGAATAGAAATGGCAGAACAGAAAGTGGATATTGAGCAGCTTCTTGCCGAAGGACGCTCCATTCAGATAAAGCCGCAGGGAACCAGTATGTTCCCTTTGTTTCTTGAGGGGCGGGATGAAGCGGTGATCGCGCCTCTGACGGAGAGTGGACGCGCTTCTCTGCGCTGCGGTGATGTGGTACTTTACCGCCGCGACCATGGGATTCTGGTTCTGCATCGTATCAGCCGCTGTACCTCGAAAGGTTTTTACCTTGTAGGAGATCATCAGAGTGAGCTGGAAGGCCCGATTCGGGGGGATCAGATTCGCGGGATTCTGACAGGATTTATCCGCAGTGGAAAATATTGCTCTGTTCGCCATCCGGTTTATATTCTGGCAAGTCGCTGCTGGCTGGTGCTGCGTCCGCTGCGGCCGGGAATTCTTTGGTTTTTGCATTGGGTGAAAGATTATTTCAGAAAGAGTTCAAGTGACAGATAGAACAACTGGATGCTGCCCGGTTGAAGTCACAGCAGGCGATCCTGTATATTCCATTGGAATGGCTGGCAGCGCAGGATCTGACGATAGAGAACTACATATGCCGTATCCTGTATAAGGATGAGACATCCTGTGACCGCCTGTATCAGCTGACAGGTACCTGCAGGACTCAGCCGGATCTGATTCTTCTTTTAGATGGCTTCAATGAGGTGGGAGATACAAATAAAGCAGGGTTTGACAAAGAGATCCGTGGATTTGCACAGTATCCGGGATTGCAGATAGTGGTGACTTCCCAGGAGAATGTTTCAGAACGATATCAATTCGGATTTGTAAAAGCAACAGTATGTGGGTTGTTAGATGGGCAGATTCAGAAGATTCTGACAGAAGAGGAATGGCATCATATTCAGGGGAACTATACATTATGATGCAGAGGAAATGTGGAATCAACGTCCTGTTCCGGAATATCTGCACGGATATTTAAAGGAAATGAATGGAAGATACTGGAATGGAATTGCGGCAGAACTGATAGAAATCGCAAGAAACAGGAAAGCAAAGACAATAAATAATTTGCTTGTAAATCTGTTATCTGTATTTCCCTGCACAGCGGAAAGCGGTACTCCGGATTTTACAGATATTGATTTTACGGTCACCCGTTTACCGGCTTTTGTTGCTCCGGATCATCGTATCCCGATGAAAGGGACGAAGATAAGTAATGTTTCGTTGGGGCTTCTTAATAAAAAAGTGAAAACGAATTTTTCCACTGAGGGGGGGCACTGCCATGTCCCGGAACTGGGAACAGCGCGTTTAAAAGCTGCTGCAATATCCGGCGATGGAAAGAGAGCGGTAACGTTGAGTCAGCAGACATTCGGAGTCTTCCGGCGTGTTCAGCGATGGGATCTTGAAGAGAAGCGGTGTACGGGTGAATGCTTTGCAGGGCAGAGTATCATTAATATTCATCGAACTATCAGATCCGAAGGATCAGGGAACTGGCTGTGGAATAAGATTGGAGATTTTCACTTTCTGTGCGTAAGCCCTGCTCACTTTGGTCTTTGTA
>JAJQIL010000038.1:0-27454 GCA_021199235.1 Lachnospiraceae bacterium
CGAGTTCGTCTTCATCCGGAACGAGTTCCTCGAGTTCGTCTTCGTCCGGAACGAGCTCCTCGAGTTCCTCTTCTTCGACGAGTTCCTCCTCGTCCTCTGAGACGACTTCGACAGAGACGACCAGCACAGAGTCCTCGTCCTCCTCTTCCAGCGGAGAGAGCTATTACGACGCGGATACCGATACATACTATGATGAGAATGGCAACGCTGTGACATCCTCTTATGAGGCGGAGACGACAGCTTCCACAGAAGCGGAGACGACGGCCTCCACCGAGGCAGAGACCACAGCTTCCACAGAATCAACGGCATCGACAGTTTCTGAGACAGAAGCAGCTGAGACTACGACTTCTGCCGCTACGGACGACACGACGCTCCTCGCGGCACTGATCTACTGTGAGGCAGGCAATCAGAGCTACGAAGGTATGGTAGCGGTCGGCGCGGTAGTGATGAATCGTGTGGCGAGCTCTTCTTTCCCGAACACGATCAGCGAAGTGATCTATCAGAGCGGCCAGTTCAGTCCGGCTTCCAGCGGAGCGCTTGCCAAAGCGATTGCGAATGGTGTCCCCAGCACCTGCTACACCGCAGCGACAGCAGCGATCGGCGGAGAGGATCCGACAGGCGGAGCTCTTTACTTCAATACGACTGCGAATAAAGGGGTACAGATAGGAGACCACTGGTTCTATTAAGACTCCATGGCTTTTACAGATGACTACAGATGAACGCTAGACAAAAACAGGCTGCCGTACGGCAGCCTGTTTTTGTCTTACAGAAAATATAGTGTTAGGATTGCGAGAGTGCGGAGCACGGGAGCAATCCGTGGTATCATACCCTTTTTCACTCGAATCATATGGTTGGCTTTTCGCTAATGCAGGAAAATACTTTACACTTGCTGGAAAGCACGAATAAAAACGCATATTTTACAGAATGGGGATACCGGCTTCCTGGCAGGCATGGAGCGTTTCTTCGTCCCAGATACCGGCCTGTACCTCTCCGATGTGTGCTTTCTGCAGCAGAAGCATACAGATCCTGGACTGGCCGATGCCGCCGCCGATGGTCAGCGGAAGCTCATCATTGAGCAGCATCTGGTGGAACGGCAGCTTTCTTCTTTCATCACAACCTGCTTTGGTGAGCTGCTCATCGAGAGACTTCGAGTCCACACGGATGCCCATGGAGGAGACCTCCAGAGCACACTGCAGCGGCTCATGCCAGAAGATCAGGTCGCCGTTCAGCTTCCAGTCGTCGTAATCCGGCGCACGGCCGTCGTGCCGCTGCCCGGATTTCAGCAGGTCGCCAATCTGCATGATAAAGATGGTCTTTTTCTCTCTGGCATAGGCGTTCTCCCGTTCCTTCGGGGTAAGGTCCGGATAGAGATCCTCCAGCTCCTGCGAAGTGATGAAGGAGATATCGCGGCACAGTTCTGTGTCCAGCTGTTCATAGCGGTATCTGATCTCATCCAGCGTGTTGCAGATGGATTCCACGATACGTTTAACGATCATTTTCAGATAGTCAAAATTCCGGTCTTCGGCGGTGATGATCTTTTCCCAGTCCCATTGATCGACGTAGGCGGAGTGAAGATTGTCCAGCACCTCGTCGCGCCGGATCGCGTTCATATCGCAGAGGAGACCGTTCCCCACATGAAAATCATAGCGGTAGAGCGCCATTCGTTTCCACTTTGCGAGGGAATGTACGACCTGTGCCTCCATCTGTGCGTCCGGAATCTCAAAAGAGACCGGCCGCTCCACACCGTTCAGATCGTCGTTCAGGCCGGAAGCGGGGTCCACGAACAGCGGCGCGGTCACGCGTTTCAGCTTCAGTGCCATGCAGAGCCTGTTCTGCATCAGGTTTTTGATCATGCCGATCGCTTCCTGTGTCTCATAGCTGTTGAGGCAGGAGTGATAATTGTCGGGTATCACAATAGAGCTCATTTCGATGTACTTCCTTTCTGCTGCGCTTTTCTGCTGATTTTAGCACAGGCACCTTTGTTTTGTCCACATCAGTCGTCCCATTCGCTCTCGAATTCAATGATGGCGCCGGTGGAGGCGTTGATCGTGCATTCGTATTCCATCTGTCCCTGATAAAACTCAACCTCGTAGACCATCACGCCGTCTTCCTTATCCAGCTTTGCCTTCTTGAACGTCACATCAGATGCGGAGACCCCGGCTTTCTCAAGGGCAATCGTTTTTGCATCATCCAGGCTGATATAGGTGGTATCGGATGAACTGACGGAGGTATCCGTTGTATCCCTGGAGCCGAATGAACTGACGGAGGTGCCGACTGAATTGTCGGCACCTGTGGTATTAGCGGTTGTGCTGGCTGTTCCGGAGAGAGTATTCAGCAGTTCTATGGAGAAGCTTAAGATCTCACCGCTTACCGCGCTGATCTCGTATTCATATTCAGCGGTATCTGTGTAGAATTCAATGTCGTACACAGAGAGTCCGTCGTCATTGTCGAGTTTTTCCTTTGTAAATGTGACGTTGAAGGCTTCATCAGCCGTGCTGCCATCCGCACCTTCAGATGCGCCCTCTGTTGTGCTTTCCGCGGCACTGTCAGCGGTGTTTTCCGCTTCTTTTTCCAGAAGCTCTGCTTCGCTTTGCGCAAGCTCTTTCGCTTCCTCCAGTGAGAGCGCAGTGCCGGAGCCTGCGGCCGTATACAGGGAGGCAATCAGGGAAGTGTATTCCACGGACTTTTTCAGCACACTGCCGTTGTAGGCCTGAATCTGATAGTCATACTCCGTACCGTCCGCGGTAAACTCCACTTCATAGACAAACTGTCCGTCTTCATAATCGTATTCCGTGAAAACAGATGTTGCTGATACCGGGTCAACGCCCGCGTCCGCGAACGCGAAATTCTGTGCGGCTTCAGAGCCGATGACAGAGCCGGTGGAGCTTTCGGAGACAGTATCTGAAGTATTTTCAGCGGCATAAGCGATGCCGGTGCCGGAAGCCGCAAGCAGGGTGAACGAGCAAACGATTGAGAATATGGATTTCCGGGTGACCCTGAATAAATTCTGTGTATTATTCTTCATGGTGTTGTCCTCCTTTTTTGTTTTTGTGAATACAATATAACAGGCAAAGATTAGAGGAAGATTAGAGTCTCATTAAAATCTCATTAAAATCTCATTAGAAGAACTCCACCGTAAACGTACTTCCGCACCCGGGACTGCTTTCCACCGATACGGACGCGTTGTGGAAGGCCGCGATCTCCTTGACCATGGCAAGCCCAAGGCCGCTGCCGTTTCCGGAACGCGAGGCGTCCGCCTGATAGAAGCGGCGGAAAATGTTCGGCAGGTCTTCTTTGGAGATGCCGATGCCGTCGTCCTGCACGGTAAGGCAGATGGTGCGGGCGGTTTTCCCGATATGTTCCGTGTGAGAACCGGTACCGGCCGCAGGAAGACGATTTTCAGTTCGTGTATCTGCAGCAAGAGTCACATAAATATGTCCGCACGGATTCCCGTAACGGTAGGCGTTGCTGATCAGATTGGTGAGAAGGCGGGTCAGAAGCTCCCGGCTGCCCAAAAGATGAAGCTCCGGTTCGGCGCTGCAGGTAAGGGTGATGCCGTTTTCGCGGATCAGCGCCATGTCCTGACAGACGCCTGTCACCAGCTCAGAAAGGTCGAGATCTTCTTTTGCGTAGCGTTCGGGCTGCAGCTTCAGACGGGTGACGTCCAGCATATCGCTGATCATGCGGTTCATCTTTTTGCTCTGGCGGGCAATCGTTTCCAGCGCTTCCCGGTATTCCTCAGGAGTACAGTGCTCCTCGTCGAGGACCAAATCGCACTGGGCGCGGATGACGGCGACGGGCGTACGCAGCTCATGAGAGGCATCCGAGACGAACTGCTGCTGTTCCTGAAAGGAATCCTCCAGCCGGGTGAACATCTCGTTGAACTGTTCCGCCAGCCGGTGCAGCTCATCCTTCCCATCGCCGAGCTCAATGCGCTCTTTCAGATCGTCTCCCTGCCGGATGCGGGCAGCAGTGTCCGAGATATCCTGAATGGGAGCGAGCGCGCGGCGGGCGATGACCCAGCCTCCGATGACGGCGAGCAGCACAAGTCCCGGCAGCAGGATCAGGGATGTGCGGGAAATCGCCGACATCTCAACATCCCCCTGTTCCTCGGAGACGATGCCGCGCAGCCAGAGTCCGTCAAGAGCATCGGAACTGTCAGACCCGTCAGTTTCCTCAGTTCCGTCGGAAGTGCCGGAACCGCCTGATGCGAGCTGCCGGTCGAACACATAATAGAGCGTCCCGTTCACCGTGACGCGCTGTACTTCGGAATCCAGAAAAGAGAGGGAAGAGGTGTAAGCGGCAATCGGGTTTTCCCCGTAGATCAGCGTGCCGTCCGACTGGTACAGAGCGGTATAAATGCCGTTCACCTCGTCGAGAAAATCATCGTCGATTTCAATATAGCCGTCCTGATAGCGTACATAGTAATCGATATCCTGACCTGTCAGAACGGAATCCAGAGAGGAGTAATATTCGACTTCATCCACGTTGTCTTCCACAGCGGAGATCAGGGTGTCGCGGATGGTCTTCAAAATGGTCTGCCGGCTGACCGACAAAATGACAAAAAAAGTGAGCGCCACGTTCACGACCAGGATTGCGGAAAACCAGAGGGTGATCTTTGCGCGGATGGAAAGCTTTTTCACGGAAGGGCGCTCCTTTCTCTCAGCACATATCCGCGTCCGCGGACCGTATGGATCAGCTTGTCTTCGTGCCCGTCGTCAATCTTCCGGCGCAGATAGCTGATGTAGACGTCGACGACATTGGTGCCGCCCTCGTAATCAAAATTCCAGATATGGTTCTCAATCTTCTCGCGGGAAAGCACCAGATTCGCGTTCAGCATCAGGTATTCCAGCAAAGCGTATTCTTTGGCTGAGAGCACGATCTCCTGACCGCCGCGCGTCACGCGTCCGAGCGCGCAGTCCATCACAAGATCCCCGACGACCAGCTCGCTGCGTGCGCTGCCGTGCGCGGTGCGGATCATGGCGCGGATGCGGGCCGTCAGCTCGTCAAACGAAAATGGCTTGACCAGATAGTCATTTGCGCCAAGGTCAAGCCCCTTTACACGGTCGGCAATCGAATCGCGGGCGGTCAGAAACAGCACCGGCGTCGAATTGCCTGCACTGCGGAGAGTGCGCAGCACAGACAGGCCATCCATGCCCGGCATCATGATGTCGAGAATGGCCGCGTCATATTCCGCGCTGGTGAGAAAATCCAGCGCCTCTTTGCCGTCAAAACAGCTGTCAACGCTGTATCCCTCCGAGGTCAGTTTTTTCGTGATGATGCGGTTTAAATCCCGTTCATCCTCCGCCAGCAGAATCCTCATAATTCCACTTACCTTTCCCTGCACTTGTGTCCCATTACGTTCATTTATTTTTTCGTCTCATGAGCGGGACCAGCCGCGCGTTCCTTCATGCGGCTGGTCTGCGGAACACGTTATATTTACAGCAGCTCCTTCAGAATAAATTCGTAAATATTCTGGCTGTGCTCCCGCCAGCTGCGGCACGCCTTTTTCGCGTGCTCTTCATTCGGGACGGTAATGGTCAGGTCGATGGGGTTGGAATACTTATCCTTCACCACGCAGCGCACAGAATACTCTCCGGTCGTATTTTTATAATAATCCGCGAGTACTGAGACCTCGTCGTGCATCTGGATCTTATTTTCCCGCATGTACTGGTCAATCTCCTCGCGGATGGAAGAGGCAATGCGGGCATGGAAATATTTCAGCGCCTCGGCCCCGGCCTCCGTGATCGAATAATAGGAGCAGTTGCGCACCGTCTCAACGCGCACCATCTGTCCTTCCTCCAGATCGGCAAATACGGACTGGAGAGTAAAGTAATTGGTGTAGCCCTTCTCCAGAATAAAGTCCGAAATCTGTGCTTTTGTCAGCGGAAAATCCGTCTTGTCCAGCATATACAGGACGATCAGTTTATAAAGTGAAACCGGCTCAGCCATAGGTACGCTCCTTTCCTTTGCAATATATGTATTTATATGCAAGATATGTATTCATACAGCCGACACATCAGGTGAAACGTGCTGTATCGTATCATTTCCGAAAATCTCACAGACAAAAGTATATCATCGGAAAAGGATTTCGTAAAGTGGCAAACCCGGAAGAAACGTACGGAGGCGGGCTTTTTCTGCCGGGGATGTCTTGTAATTTGTGATGTTGCATGGTAGAATGAAAACGAAATCAGAAAGGAGCGTTTGAATCATGGAATACACAGGTATGAAAAAAAAGCTCCCCATAGGGATTGATGATTTCTGCAAGATCCGTGAGGAAGGATTTTATTATGTTGATAAGACGGCTATGATCTGTGATTTGCTGAATGCGTGGGGAGAAGTTAATTTATTTACGCGCCCGAGACGATTTGGGAAATCCCTGAATATGAGTATGCTGAAAACATTTCTGGAAATCGGTTGTGATAAATCTCTGTTTGACGGGCTGGCGATTTCCCGGGAAAAGGCTCTGTGCGATGACTATATGGGAAAGTTTCCTGTGATTTCAATCAGTCTGAAGAGCGTGAGCGGAGAAAATTATGATGCTGCGCTCTCCCAGCTGTGCAACGTGATGGGAAACGAGGCGTCCAGATTTGCATTTCTGACAGAAAGTGACCGGCTCTCAGAAAATGAGAAAAACAGGTACCGGCAGCTGACGGCCTCTGACCCGGCAGGCGAAACGGTGTATTCGATGTCCGAAGACGCTCTGAAGAGCAGCCTGCAGACACTTTCCATGCTGCTGCGGAAGCACTATGGGAAAAAAGTGGTGATTCTGATAGATGAGTATGATGTTCCGCTGGCTCAGGCGAATGAGCAGGGATATTATAAAAAAATGGCGGACCTGATCCGCAGCATGTTTGACCAGGCATTAAAGACGAATGATAATCTATATTTTGCGGTACTCACCGGATGCCTGAGAATTGCAAAAGAGAGTATCTTTACCGGGCTGAATAATCTCACGGTTTTCTCAATCTCTACGGTTCGATTTGACGAATATTTTGGTTTTACTGACGGGGAAGTGAGAGAAATCCTCAGCTATTATGGGTTTGAAGATAAATATGATGTCATAAAAAAATGGTATGACGGGTATCGTTTTGGCAATATGGATGTCTATTGCCCGTGGGATATGATCAGCTATTGCTTTGAACTGACTGGAAATCCGGGCGCGCGTCCCAGGGATTACTGGTCTAATACGAGTGGAAATGCCGCCGTACGCCATTTGATCGAAAAGGCTGGCAATGAGCAGACTAAGAGCGAGATCGAGGCACTGGTGGCCGGTGAGACAATTGAAAAAGAGATCTACGAGGATCTGACCTATAACAATCTTTACGATACGATAGACAATCTGTGGAGTGTATTGTTCGCGACGGGATATTTAACCCGGTGCGGAGCATCCGATGAAGATCCCGCCAGTCAGTACAGGATGACAGATGAAGATACAAATATCTGTCAACTCGCGATTCCCAACAGGGAGATCCGCAGGATTTTCACCAGACAGATTACGGCGTATTTTAACAGCATGGTCAGGAAGAACAGCCAACGCTTTGAGGCATTTTGTGAGGCATTAAAGACCGGCGACGCGGAGAATACGCAGAAACTGCTGACTTCTTACCTTTATGATTCGATAGCAGTTCGGGATTCCAGTACTCAAAAGGATAAAAAGGAAATCCTGTACCATGGTCTGATGATTGGAATTCTGGCCAACATCGATGGCTGGAAGGCGAAAACAAATGCTGACAGCGGCGACGGCTATTGCGATGTGAGGGTGGAGATCGAAAGGGAAGACATCGGCATGATTATCGAGTTCAAGTATGCCGACAACGCGCGTCTCACCACCGGATGTGAGGATGCGATGGCTCAGATCGAGCGGATGGACTATACACGCGAGCTGAAACGGATGGGATACCGTACCATTTACAAGTATGGGATCGCCTGCTTTAAGAAAAAATGTAAGGTCGTGTGTGAAAAAGAAGACTACGTGCCGGAGGAATAGCATTTGCGGACATCCCGCTGAGTTTTGGAGGTGAAGCAGGAATGGGATATTATCTGAACAATACGCAGGTTTATTCTTTATACAAAAGTGAAGCGGACAGCCCTTATTTTGTCGATAAATCCTTGATGTTAAAGGAATTATTTCCACTTGTGAAGACAGGAAACAGGCATATCTGCATCACCAGACCGAGGCGCTTCGGAAAGTCTGTGATGGCTGCGATGATTGGGGCTTTCTTTGGCAAAGGCATTGACAGCAGCGATATTTTTGATTCTTTAAAGATTGCAAAGAATTCTCTGGACAGCTCGACAGAGTTGTCTCGTTTCGATGAGCGATATGACTATCGGGACTATATGAATCAATATAATTTGATTTATATTAATTTCATTGAGGCTGCAAACGAAAGCGCCAGTTATCAGGAGTTTATTTCTTCGATAAAGGAAATGCTTCAGGAAGATCTGAGAGAAGCATTTCAGGAAGTTCGCTTTCGAAAAAAAGGGACTGTAATTCAGGATCTGCGGATGATTTACGAGCATACCCAATCGAAGTTTATCCTTGTGTTTGATGAATGGGACTGTATTTTCCATAAGTCCTATACGACAAATGAAGACAGGAGAGCTTTTATCAACTGGCTTGCGGCTATGACAAAGGACACCGGTTATGTTGCCCTTAGTTATATGACGGGCGTGCTTCCGATTGCGAAATACTCAAGTGGATCTTCAATCAATAATTTTGATGAGTATACGATGACTGTGCAACCAAAGTTCAGTGAATATTTTGGCTTCACGGATAAAGAGGTGGATATGCTGTATGACCGGTACCTGAACAGAACAGCTTCTCCGGCAATTACACGGGAAGATCTGAGGCTCTGGTATGATGGATATCATACGGCCGGAGGGGAGAGACTGTACAACCCCCGTTCGGTTGTAAAAGCACTTTCCAATAATTGTCTGGCAAGCTATTGGACATCATCGGGTCAGTATATGGAGATTTCCACCTACATCATGAATGACCGCGCCGATGTAAAAAAGGATGTAGCGCTTATGGTCGCCGGGGAAGCGGTACCGGCAAAAGTCGAGGAATTTGCGGCCACATCTATGAATCTGACTACGCGCAATGAGATCCTCTCCGCGATGGTAGTGTATGGCTTCCTGAACTATGAGGACGGCAAAGTCCATATCCCGAACCGCGAATTGATGGATGAATTTGCGAAGACCATCCGGGAGAGGGAGAATCTGGGCTATATCAATCGTCTGGCGATGGAGTCCGACCGGATGCTGAGAGCCACGCTGAAAGGCGACACGAAGACAATGGAGGAGATCCTTTCTTTTGCGCACGATACAGAAACTCCTCTTTTGGACTACAACGATGAGACGGAGCTGACCGCAATTGTGAATCTCGTCTATCTGGCGGCGCGTGACAGCTATTATGTAGAAAGAGAGAATAAAGCAGGCGAGGGATATACCGATTTCATTTTCTACCCGGAAAGAACCGGCGATGATGGAATTATTCTCGAACTGAAGGTGGACGATACGCCAGAGGCGGCGATCGCCCAGATCAAAGACCGGAAGTATATGTTAAAATTTCAGGGAAAGATGGCGGAGCGGAAGCGTCATGCCGGCCGGGTGCTGCTGGTCGGGATCAGCTATGACCGAAAGAGAAAAGACCACCATTGCAGGGTTGAGATCGTGAATAATATAATTGAAAAAATTTATTGATTTTGATATACTGGGAAGCATAAAAGCAAATTTGCAGATTGGAAATATCAGACTGGAAGATTACAATCAGTTGCTTGAGCTTTTGAATATGCTCTACCAGCAGATCATTCTGCAGTATCAAAAAAAGGGGGCGACAAGGAAATGAAACCATTGCTTCCGGGAGCGTTGGAGCTTCCCAATGATAAATATCGTTTTCGAATTGATGAACTTGAGACAGAAAATGCGGCACTCGTAGATAAGAATGCGATACTCGCGAATGAAAAAGAGTTACTTGCCAATGAAAAAGCGGCTCTGGAAGACAGAAACGCAGCTCTGGAAAGTGAGATGGCGCTCCTTCGCCGTAAACTTCAGGAGATAGAGAATAGAAGCGAGGATCAGCGGCTCTGCTGATGCTGGAAGAGCAGAGACGTCAAAAAGAAGAAAAACGAGAGAGGTGTATGTTTCCGAACTGCATTGGGGGAGTCACTCTGTGGCTCTCTTTTGTTATCCGGCAAATCAGTCTCTTCTGTTTCTACCCCTGTCTAATGAATTTCTGTAAATGGTTTATATCTGTAGGAAAAACTCTATTTCTGTCATAAAAAAGTCCTTGACATTTGAACCGGTTTAGTGACCGGTTTAATCAAAGCCCCATGCAATGTGACAGATTTCAATTAATCATAACCTGTGCTTTCAAACCATTTCACGAATGGTAGGGTTTGATTTCACGAATGGTCAAACCAGAATGGAAAAATCTGTTAGAATAAAGCAATAGGATGGCATTATTTGCTTTTTTAACAGTCAGGGGGCAATGGAATGAATCGAAGAAATACAAAGCTGCACCGTTTCCTTTCTGTATTATTGATATTTGCATGCTGATGCTGATAAGCGCAGCGGGAGCGCTGCTTGCGGGCGGAAGCAGAAGACGGCGCAGACGAATTTTATAAGCAGTGGGAAGCCCGGCGCAGTGATGCACCGGGCTTTTTGCAGTTACCCCATCAAAATCGTCTCATCCATCAAAAACTGGCGGATACCGATCGTGACGAAGCCATATTCGTCATAGCGGGGCTTTTTATCTTCTTTCACGACAATAATCTTTTTAAATGAATCCGGAATCTGGCGCAGGGATCTGGTCTCCTGCTCGATTTTTTCCGGTGTATCCATACGGAATGCGGACTGGATGTAAAATTTTAAATTGCCTTTGGCTGCGATGAAATCGATTTCGTATTGTTTCTTTTGAAGCTTTCCGGTGTCACTTCGATCGCTGCACTCGATCACGCCGACATCCACCCGGAAATCCCGGCAGCGGAGTTCATTGTAAATGATATTCTCCATGATATGGTTTTCCTCTGTCTGGCGGAAATTCAGACGGGCGTTGCGCAGCCCGACATCCTCAAAGTAATATTTTGCCGGAGACCCAATGTATTTTCGGCCTTTTACGTCATAACGGACTGCCCGGCTGATCAGAAATGCATCTTCCAGATATTCGATATAGCGGGAGATGGTGATATCGCTGATCGTTTTGTTTTTGACGCTTTTGAACGTTTTGGAGAGTTTCAGAGGGTTGGTCAGGGAGCCGGTGGAGGAGGCCAGAATATCCAGAAGCTCGTTGAACTCTTCGTGGTTGCGTATTTTATGGCGCTCTATAATGTCAGCCAGATAGACTTCTTTGAAAAGAGAAAGAAGATAGGCTTCTTTTTCTTCCGGCTCCTGCCATGTAAGAACGAGGGGCAGGCCCCCATAGTTGAAGTAATCATCCCAGGCTTCGGAAGGCGTTCCATTGTACACGGAAGTAAATTCACGAAAACTCAAAGGCAGCATACGGATCTCATCCCCCCGTCCGCGAAATTCGGTCACGACATCCTTTGATAAGAAGCGGGAGTTGCTGCCGGTGACATAGACATCCGCGTTTTTTATGTGGAGAAAGCCATTCAGCACATCTACGAAATCGTCCAGGAGCTGCACCTCATCCAAAATGATATAATAGAGGCTGTCATCTTTGATGCGATCTTCCACGTAGGAGAACATTTTCTCCGGGTTTCGCAGGGCTCTGTGTTTCATGTCATCGAGAGCCACTTCGATGATATGGTCTTCTTTTACACCTTTATCCAGAAGATACTGGTGAAACAGATGGAAGAGCAGATAGGACTTTCCACATCTGCGGACACCCGTCACGATTTTGATCAGACTGTTCTGTTCTCTGCGGATTAATTTATTCAGATACGTATCTCTTTTAATCTCCATAGCCGACCCCTCCTTCTGATACGAATTAATGGAAAAATACACCTTTTTTCGTATTAATTATATCCCTTTTCAGGAAAAATACAAGCGTAAAAGTGGTATTACAGGGATATGAAAGAAACTTTAACGAAAAAATAAGATTGAAAAGTTGAAACCTCGGAAATGACATGCTATACTAATGAACTGATTGAAAGATGAGGCGTTTGCGGTGCCTGGTGATACCGCATTTACAGTATCAGGGGAAAACGGGGATTATAAGAAATGGACGAAGAGAAAAAAACGCTCGGGCGTGCGAAGATCTACACGGGAGAGCCGGATGAGGCGATAAGGAACAGGACAGCGGCGGCGGCCGGCAGGACATCAGATCAGGCATCTTCAGGCAGAGCTTCAGCAGGATCCGCAGGCGGGGAGTCAGGCAGAACTTCAACAGGATCCGCAGGCCCGGATCGGGACTCCGGGAATACCTCAGCCGGAGGCCGGCGCAGCAGACGTGCCGAGCCCATCGGGACGAAGCCGAAGGAGCATCTGGCAGTTGAGCCCGGGCGCAGACGCAGGGAGATGGAGACGGATGCGAAGATGCGCAGATTGTGGGCGCTTCTGGGTGTTTTGATCGTGATCCTTGTCGTTGCGATCGTCTATGAGATCGTGCTTGGACACGCGAATGTGGAGACCGGCTCGCAGCGCATGAATCAGACTGCGCAGGAGACGGAGCTGACCGGCGGGGCAGCCGGAGAAAATGAGACAGAGCTGACCGGCGGGACAGCCGGAGAGAATGAGACGGAGCAGAGCACGGAGACTGGTGCGGCAGCTTCTGCGGAAGACAGTGAGGCGGAGCTGACCGGTGAAACAGAGGACGGCAGTGCTTCGTCCGCGGATTCCTCAGACAGCAGCGGGGATGGAAGCGCAGCGGGTGCGGACGCCGCCGGCGAAGGCGGAAGCACAGTGGATACGGTTTCCGGCGACGGGACGACGCTGGCGGGTCTGGATGACTGAGGCTGAGTCATATCAGATCGGCGATAGTCCCATTGGTTTTCAGATAATGGCGCGAGAATGCGCCAGGGCGCATTCTATTATACAGAGACGGCAAGAGATGAGGAAATGCCGTCCGGGGGATAGTGAGGAAAGAGATTAAGGAGGAACGGATGGGAGATCAGGATTATAATCCGCAGGAACGGCGCGCGAAGCGGCGGAAGCATGAGCTGGTCATGAAATGCGTCATATCTGTGCTTGTGCTGGCGGTGGTGGTGATGCTTGCTCTTCTTGTAAAGGAAGTGGCGATCCCGGAGATTGTAAAGCTGACGGCCCGTGAACAGGGGACTTCGTCTCTGAAAGAGACTTCAGATGCGGGCGTCATTTTGTCAGAGACGGCTGATGGCGCGGATACGGCATCGGCTGGTCTGGACGAGAGCACGGAAAATGCTTCCGGAGAGGATGCGGACAGCACAGAGGGCACTTCGGACAGCAGCGGTACGGATACTGGTGCCGCGGACGGTATTTCCACGGCGGAAGAGAGCGAGATCGACGCGGTGCTGATGGAGGCGGAGAATCTGGCCGCTATGTATGACTACGACGGTGCGGTCGAATGTGTACAGGCATCGGAGTATTATGAGACCAGTGAACTGCTGCAGCAGGCGGTGGCCAGCTATGAGAAGACGAAAGCGAGCTGTGTTTCCTGGTCTCCGGAGGAAGTGACGCACATCTTTTTCCATCTGATCATCTGGGACGCGTCGAAGGCTTTCGACGGCGACCTGTATGCCGAGGGCTATAACCAGTACATGGTGACCATGGATGAGTTTTCAGCGATCATGCAGACCATGTATGATGAAGGCTATGTGATGGTCAGCATGCACGATATGTGTGAAGTGAACGAGGACGGCACGGTGACGCGCAAGGAGATCCTGCTTCCGGAAGGAAAGACGCCGTTTGTCCTTTCACAGGACGATGTATGTTATTACCATTATATGGATGGAGACGGCTTCGCCTCGAGGCTGGTCCTCGATGAGAACGGGGACGTCAAGGCGGAATACATTGAGGATGACGGAACGGTCTCGGTCGGAGATTACGATCTGATTCCGTGGATTGACACGTTTGTGGATCTGCATCCGGATTTTACCTATCATGGGCACAAGGGTACGATCGCCCTGACCGGTTATGAAGGCATTCTCGGCTACCGGACGGATGAGGTCTACCTGACGCGGGATGAAGACCGGCTGACCAGCTGGCAGAAAGCGTATCTGGAGGAGAATCCGGACTTTGATGAGGAGGCCTGGCAGGCTGAGGTGGATGCCGCCACGGCGGTCGCGGATGCGCTGAAGGCGGACGGATGGGAGTTCGCGAGCCACACCTGGGGGCACATCGACCCGATCGCAAAAGGCCTGGAGGGCCTGCAGACGGACACAGAACGCTGGAAGGACAATGTAGAGACCATTGTCGGGGAGACGGACATTATTATTTTCGCCTTTGGCGCGGATATCAGCAATTGGACAGAATACTCCGAAGACAACGAATACTATATCTATCTGAAGGAGCAGGGCTATAACATCTTCTGCTGCGTGGATTCGACCCAGTACTGGGTGCAGTTCAACGGCACATCCATGCGCATGGGCCGCAGGGATATTGATGGCTACCGCATGTACTACAACGCGGATCTGCTTTCGGATCTTTTCAATGTGAGCGATGTGTGGGATGCCCTGCGCCCGGATACGGTGGCGGAGCTTTCCGAATACGCGGGGACGATGAGCTCGGAGTACACGACAGGTTCTGACAGCTCAGATTCCGGCTCTGAAGATTCGGATTCCGCGGATTCCGGTTCCGGCGGGACAGACCAGGAGACAGAAAGTACGGATTATTAAACAGACGGAGGAACGTATGAGAACATACCTTGTAACAGGAGGAGCCGGGTTTATCGGTTCGAATTATATTCATTACATGTTTCGCAAATATGGAGATGAGATCCGCATCATCAACGTGGACAAGCTGACCTATGCGGGGAATCTGGAGAACCTGCGCGATGTGGAGGACCGGGCGAATTATACCTTTATCCGCGCGGATATCTGCGATTCGGCGGCGATCAATCAGATCTTTGAGGAAAATGACATAGACCGCGTCGTGCATTTTGCGGCGGAGAGCCATGTAGACCGGAGCATCCGCGACCCGGAGGTTTTTGTCAGGACGAATGTGCTGGGCACGCTCGTGATGCTGAACGCGGCGAAAGCAGCGTGGGAGCTTCCGGACGGTTCCTTTAAGGAGAATAAAAAATTCCTTCATGTTTCCACGGATGAAGTGTATGGTTCACTGGAAAACGAGGGCGAATATTTTTACGAGACGACGCCGTATGCGCCGCACAGCCCGTATTCCGCGAGCAAGGCGTCCTCTGACATGCTGGTAAAGGCTTATATGGACACCTATCATTTCCCGGCGAATATCACGAACTGCAGCAACAACTACGGTCCGTATCAGTTTCCGGAAAAGCTGATCCCGCTGATCATCAACAACGCGCTGCAGGGCAAGGCGCTTCCGGTATACGGCGACGGCAAAAATGTCCGCGACTGGCTCTATGTGGAGGATCACGCGAAGGGCATCGACATGGTGCAGGAGAAAGGCCGTCTCTTTGAGACCTACAATATCGGCGGACACAATGAGAAGCAGAACATTCAGATCATACATATCATTCTGGACACCCTGCGGGAAATGCTGCCGGACGAAGATCCGAGAAAAACGCACATCAATGAGGATCTGATCACGTATGTGACCGACCGTAAGGGGCATGACCGCCGCTACGCGATCGCGCCGGATAAGATCCGCGCCGAGGTCGGCTGGGAGCCGGAGACGAAGTTTGAGGACGGCATCCGTCTTACGATCCGCTGGTTCTTTGAGCATGAGGACTGGATGGCGAATGTCACCAGCGGCGATTACCAGAAATATTATGATGAAATGTATAAGAACCGCTGAGAATGAAGAATCGCAGAGAACGATGAACGGCAGAGAGTGAGGAATCGCTGAGAACGAAGACCCGCTGAGAGGGAAGAATTCGGATAATACAGAAATCGGAGGAACGATACATTGAGCAGGACAACAGCAGGAAAGCTGACCGTGGAGACATGCATGGCTTATGGTACCGACGGAATCGAGATTGAAGGCCTGAAGGTCATCACACCGACCGTGTACGGGGATGCGCGCGGATATTTTATGGAGACTTACAATTACAATGATTTTAAGCTGGCCGGGATCGGACAGGTCTTTGTGCAGGACAATCAGTCTGCTTCCAGAAAGGGTGTGCTGCGCGGTCTTCATTTCCAGAAGCAGTTTCCGCAGGACAAGCTGGTGCGCGCAGTGAGCGGCACTGTGTTTGATGTGGCGGTCGATCTGCGGGACGGCTCGCCGACTTTCGGAAAATGGTTCGGCACGGAGCTGTCCGCTGAGAACAAAAGGCAGATGTTTATTCCGAAAAATTTTGCGCATGGTTTTCTGGTGCTTTCTGACTACGCGGAATTTGCCTACAAATGCACGGATTTTTATCATCCGGATGACGAGGGCGGGATTCGCTATGACGATCCGGAGATTCATGTGAACTGGCCGATCCCGGAGGGGATGGATCTGATCATGACGGAGAAAGACCGCTGCTGGGGGACTCTTTCCGAATATTGCCGTACAAAAGGATGCTGAAGCGGAGACATCGTTTCCTGTAACTGCGAAGGTACTGAACAGTTACGATGACAAAGGACTTGACTATATGAAAGATATACTGACACTGGCGACGGATGTGGTTCACAGCCGTCGTATGATTTTAAAGCTCGCGAAAAATGATTTCCGGAAGAAATTCGCCGGTTCCTATTTTGGCTTCATATGGGCGTTTGTGCAGCCTGTGATCACGGTTCTGGTCTACTGGTTTGTGTTCGAGGTGGGGTTCCGTTCCTCCGACACCAGCCTCCCGGTGCCGTTTTTGCTTTATCTGGTGGCCGGCATTGTGCCGTGGTTCTTTTTCCAGGACGGCTGGAACGGCGGGACGAACTCCCTGATTGACTATGATTATCTCGTGAAAAAGGTCGTGTTCAACATCAGTGTGCTGCCGATCGTAAAAATGGTGTCCGCTCTGTTTGTGCATCTGTTTTTTGTTGTATTTATCATTGTGCTGTATTGTTTTTACGGGCATTATCCGACGATCTATTATCTGCAGCTGATCTATTATTCGTTCGGATTGTGTGTCCTCACACTGGGGCTCGTCTATATGACCAGCGCCGCGGCCGTTTTTGTCCGTGACCTGACGCAGGTCATTAACATCATTCTGCAGGTCGGGGTGTGGATGACGCCGATCATGTGGGTAGCGGAGGAGCGGCTGGTGAATTATCCGCTGCTCGCGAAGGTACTGAAGCTGAACCCGGTCTATTACGCGGTCGCCGGATACCGGGACGCGTTCATTTATCACAACTGGTTCTGGCAGCGGCCGCTGTGGACGCTGTATTTCTGGTGCGTGACCATTCTCATACTGGTGGTCGGGCTGTGGTTTTTCCGCAAGATGCGTGCACTGTTTGCAGACGTTCTGTAGGAGTGCGCAGCACGGAGCTGTCTGGCTTTTACAGTATGATACAGGTATATGGGATATAAGGAGAACATTTTGGAGAATCAGGCTGCGATCTGTTTGGATCATGTAACAAAAATATACAGGCTTTATGATAAGATCACCGACCGGCTGTTTGACACGCTGGGGCTGGCGCGGAAGAAATGCTACCGCGAACACTATGCGCTCCGGGATGTGAGCTTTACCGTGGAAAAGGGTGAGACCATCGGCATCATCGGCACGAACGGCGCCGGCAAATCAACGATCCTTAAGATCATCACCGGCATCTCAAGCCCGACGAGCGGCAAGGTATCCGTGAACGGGCGCATCTCAGCGCTTCTGGAGCTGGGAGCCGGATTTAATAAGGAATATACCGGCATCGAAAACGTCTATTTGCAGGGCACGATCGCCGGTCTTAGCGATAAAGAGATCGAGGAGAGGCTTCCGGCAATCCTGGAATTTGCTGACATCGGGGAATTTGCCAACCAGCCGGTCCGTACGTATTCCAGCGGTATGTTTGTGCGGCTGGCTTTTGCCGTGGCGATCAATGTCGACCCGGAGATCCTGATCGTGGACGAGGCACTCTCGGTCGGAGACGTCTTTTTTCAGGCAAAGTGTTACCGGAAGTTCGAGGATTTTAAAAAGGCCGGAAAGACGATCCTGTTTGTAAGCCATGACCTGGGCAGCGTCAGCAAATACTGCGACCGCGTAGTCCTGCTGGACCACGGGAATGTCGCGGGGATCGGCTCGTCAAAAGAGATGATCGACCTGTACAAGCAGCTTCTTGTGCATCAGGGGCCGGGAACGGAGCAGACGACCTCGCTGCAGAATACCGTCGGCGGGGAGGACGGACAGCCGCACTGGCTGGGGCTGCGGGATATGAACGCGAATGCTCTGGAATACGGCGACCGCCGCGCGGAGATGCTCGGGTTTATGGTGCTGGACGAGAACGGCCTGCCGACGACGACGATCGAGAAAGGCTCCACCTTTACCCTGAAGGTGCGGGCCCGGTACAATGAGGACATCATCGATCCGATTTTTGCGTATACGATCAAGGACACGCGCGGGACGGAGATCACGGGGACCAACACCATGTATGAGAGGACCGCGATCCAGCCTCCCAAAAAGGGAGATGTGGACGTCGTCTCCTTTACGCAGAGGGCGGATCTGCAGGGCGGAGAGTATCTGATCTCCTTCGGACTGACCGGCTATGACGGCTGTGATTTTGTCGTTTATCACCGGCTGTATGACGTGTGCGGCCTGGTGGTCGTTTCCGCAAAAAATACGGTCGGCTTTTATGATATGAATTCCGAAATTACGGTCGAGAGGGAGTGAATGCCTGCAGATACGGAAGCAGACTTTTGAGGCTTGTACAGGAAAAATGTGGAGCGTTGAAATATGACGTCAGAAAAGATCGGTAAAGTAAAACTGAATCTGGAATTCTATCCGGGAGAAGACCTTTACAGCGACGGCGAGATCGAGGAGAAGCTGCTGGAGCTTGTGAAGAACCATTCGGAGGAGGAGCTTGACCGCATCATTCGCGAAGAGAAGGACTGGGCGGTCCTGTATCATCTCTCCCACATCCGGCAGAATATTGTCGGGGGAATCTCTCTTAAGCCGGACGCGAAGGTGCTGGAGATCGGCTCCGGCTGCGGTGCGGTCACAGGCGCGCTCTCAAAGCAGGCGCACAGCGTTGCCTGCGTGGACTTATCTCTGCAGCGAAGCCGGATCAACGCGTACCGGAACCGGACCCGGGACAACATCGAGATTCTGGTCGGCAATTTTCAGAATATTGAGAAAAGCCTTGGGCTGTATGATTGTGTCACGCTGATCGGCGTCTTTGAATACGGGGCTTCCTATATCAAAGCTGCGAATCCTTATGTGGAGTTTCTGCGGATCATCAAAGAGCATCTGGCGCCCGGCGGGAAGATCGTGATGGCGATCGAGAACCGCTTCGGCATGAAATACTTTGCGGGCTGCCAGGAAGACCATTTCGGCAAATATTTTGAGAGCATTGAGGGTTATACGACGACCGAAGGCGTAAAGACCTTTTCCCGGAAGGAACTGGAGAAGATGTGCGCTGAAGCCGGGCTTGAGAAAGTAAAATTCTACTATCCCTATCCGGATTATAAACTCCCGTTTCAGGTCTTTTCCGATGAGCGCCTGCCAAGGACCGGCGAGCTGACGATGAACCTGCGCAATTTCGACCGGGAACGGATGCTGCTTTTTGATGAGAAAAAAGCGTTTGACAATGTGATACGGGAGGGCATGTTCCCGTTTTTTTCCAATTCCTATCTGCTGGAGATCGGGAAGGAGGCCGCTTCTGACCGGGACCCGGCGGCACGCTGCAGCTGCGATTCGGAGAACACTTTGCGCAGCGAGTCTGCTGCGGAAGATAATCCGGTGATTTATAAAAAATATTCCAACGACCGGGCGCGGGAATTTTCCATCTGCACGGAGATACGCATGGAGAACGGAAAGCGCGTCATCCGCAAGGAGGCCGCGTTTCCGGAGAGCGTCGGACATATCCGCAGCCTGCCCTGGAAGGGAGAAGCGCTGCGCAGGCAGTACGCGGGCTCGAAGCTTACTGTCTGTCCCTGCGTGGAAATGGAAAAGGTTGCTGTAGAGAGTCCGTTTGTGTACGGCCGGACACTGGAGGAGATCGCGGACGAAGGCATTGAGACCGGCCGCTATGAACAGACGGAAGCTGTGATCCGGGAGCTGATCGCGCTGATCCGGGAGAAAAACGCGGACCGGCCGTTTGAGAGGACCGAGGCGTTCACCAAGGTCTTCGGATCGGCGGAATTTACGGGAGAAATGCATGCGGGCGGCGTAAGCGACATTGATATGGTGCTGGGAAACATTCTTGTCAATACCGATGAGACATGGACGCTGATCGATTATGAGTGGACCTTTGATTTTCCGGTGCCCGCGGAATTCCTGATCTACCGGATGCTGCACTATTATTTTGAGACCGCCGAAAGCCGGCAGGTGCTCAAAGACAGGGAATATCTGCAGCTTTCCAAAGCGGACGAGCAGACCTTCCGGCAGATGGAGATCCATTTTCAGCAGTATATCAACGGGACACATGTGCCGATCCATGAACTCTATCCGGTGATGGGTAAGCCTGCCGTCGATATGAGAGCAGTGATGGCAGAAGGGGAAATCCCGTCCGCGGACGCGGTGAGACTGGGATTTGGGGACAAAAGGAATGTCTCTCTGCTTCGCCGTGCGGCGCGGAAGGTGAAAACGCAAATGAAAAAAATGGCTCAATAAAGCTATGATGAAGCACTGGAAGCTATTTGAAAATCTGGAACAGCTGCAGATACAGACAGGAATATGAAGAATCCTACAAAGCAATCAAAAAACAGAAAATCAGAATTAAAGGAATCCCTGAAAAGTCTGCTTGCCAAAAATGCGGTAACGGAGCGGTGGAGCAGGCGCCTGAATTCGTTTCGCAAAGGGGAGCGGCACTGCCTCTGGAACAGGTCTCCTCAAAAGACGGCGGCCATCCTCTGCCCTCCGGACGAATTCCAAAGGCAGAGAACTACCGCATTTCCGCGCGATATTCTGGTCAGTATCGTGGTGCCGCTTTACAATACGCCGGAGAATTTTTTAAAGGAAATGATCGAATCCGTGCGCCTGCAGTCCTATGAGAACTGGGAACTGATCCTGGCGGACGGCAGCGAGGATGCGGACGGCAGCGACGGTGCGTGTGGCAGCGGAAGTGCGCGAGGCAGTGTGCGCACGATCTGCGAGAACGCCAGCGCGGCGGATCCGCGGATCCGGTACAAAAAGCTGGAGAAAAATCTCGGTATTTCCGGGAACACCAACGCCGGTCTTGACATGGCCGCGGGAAATTATATCGGTCTGCTCGACCACGACGACTTCCTGCATCCCTCGGCGCTCTATGAGGCAGTGAAGGCCATCTGTGAACACGGCGCGGATTATGTCTATACGGATGAGGCGGCGTTCCTGGACGGCAATGTGTTTGATATCAGTCACAGGCACTGCAAGCCGGACTTTGCCATTGACAACCTGCGGGCGAACAACTATATCTGTCATTTTTCCGTATTTTCGACGGAGCTGCTGAAGAAAACAGGCGGTTTCCGATCCGAATATGACGGCAGTCAGGACTTTGACCTGATCCTGCGCCTGACGGAACAGGCGAAAAACGTGTACCATGTGCGGAAAATTCTGTATTTCTGGCGTTCCCATCCGGCTTCCGTAGCATCGGATATCAGCGCCAAGCCCTATGCCGCCGACGCGGCGAGGTGGGCGGTCGAGGATCATCTGAAAAGATGCCGCATTGACGCGGAGGTGACGCCGACGGACGCGTTCCCGGCGATCTTCCGGATTCGCTATGCGCTGGAAGGCGAAAATCCCCCTTCCAAGGAACCTGTGAAGATCTCAATCCTCATTCCGAATAAGGATCACGTGGACGACCTGCGCTCCTGCGTGCGCTCGATCCTTGAGAAGTCGACTTATGACCGTTATGAGATCCTCATCATCGAGAACAACAGCGTCTCAGAAGAGACATTTGCGCTCTACCGTGAGCTTGAGAAGGAAGAGCGGGTTCGAGTGCTTCCATATAAGGCGGCGCCGGACCGCCGCGCGAACGGAAACAGCGATGCCGGTCTGGCAGCGCATTCTGCGGACGGAGACACCTATGCCGGTCTGACTGCGCATTCTGCGGACAGAAACGCAGAAGCGGAAACCTTCAATTTCGCGAAACTCAATAATTTCGCCGCGAAGGAGGCGAAGGGAGAGTATCTGCTGCTTTTGAACAATGATACGGAAGTCATCACTCCCTCGTGGATGGAGGAGCTGCTGATGTATGGGCAGCGCCCGGACGTGGCCTGTGTGGGAGCAAAGCTTTATTACGGCGACGATACGGTGCAGCACGCCGGTATCGTGATCGGTCTCGGCGCGGACCGCGCGGCCGGGCACAGCCATTACGGCTTTGACCGGGAAGCGGTCGGCTATATGGGGAGACTGTGCTATGCACAGGATGTCTCCGCCGTGACCGGCGCCTGCATGCTGATGAAAAAGAGCATTTATGAGGAACTCGGCGGCATGGATGAGCGCTTTGCCGTGGCTTACAATGACGTGGACCTCTGCCTGAAGGCGCGCGAAAAAGGCTACCTGAACGTGTTTACGCCCTTTAGCGAGCTGTATCACTATGAATCCCGCTCCCGGGGCTACGATAAAGTGACTTCCCGCTGCACGTCGGCGAAGAAAAGCAGCTGCGATCAGGAAAATATCTCGTGTGGCACGGCTACCGGAAAGAGCGATGAGCGGCAGAAGCGTTTCGCGCAGGAGGCGGCTCTCTTTAAAGAAAAATGGGCGGATGTGATCCGGGCGGGCGATCCGTACTACAGTCCGTATTTTTCCCTTGACCGCGCGGATTTCTATATTGAAAATCGATCGTTCGAATCAGCAGGAGGACATTCCGATTGGGTACATTGATCCGATTTCTGAAAAAACTGAATTTTTATAATATCAGCAAGGGCCTTAAGTACCTGCGCCATTTTGGCGTGAAGGAATTTCTCATCCGTCTGTCCGACCGGGTGGAGCCGGACGAAGTGCCTTATGAGCCCTGGTATGAGAAGCACCGCGCGAGCGGGGAAGAGCTCAGAAAACAGAGGCAGAGAAAGTGGAAGGATCCGGTGCTCATCAGCATTGCGGTGCCGCTTTTTCGTACGCCGCCTGCTTTTCTGGAGCAGATGATCGATTCGGTGAAAGCGCAGTCCTATCCTTACTGGGAGCTCTGTCTGGCTAACGGCAGCCCGAAGGATGCGGAGCTCGCGGCGGCGCTTGCGAGGTACCAGGACGACGACCGGATCCATGTGCAGATGCTGCCGGAGAACCGCGGGATCGCCGGAAACACAAACGCGGCTATTGAGATGGCAAAGGGCGATTATATCGGTCTGCTCGACCACGACGACCTGCTTGCGCCGGACGCGCTCTATGAAGTGGCGGACGCGATCGAACGCGGCCGTCCGGAGCTGATTTATACGGATGAGGATAAGGTGGAATCGGACTTAAGCCGGCATTTTCAGCCGAACCTGAAGCCGGATTATTCTCCCGACCTCCTTCGCTCGAACAACTACATCTGCCATTTTCTGGTGTTCTCCCGCACTCTTTATGAAAAGGCCGGCGGTTTTGACAGCCGGTACGACGGGGCGCAGGATCATGATTTCATCCTGCGGTGCACGGAAAAAGCGGACGGTATCTGCCATATTCCGCGCATCCTCTACCACTGGAGAGTCTCATCCAGATCTACGGCGGACAATCCGACAAGCAAGGAGTACGCCTACGAGGCCGGTGTGCGCGCGGTTGCGGCGCATCTGGAACGCTGCGGCCTGAAAGGCGAGGTTTCCCGCAAAAAGGATTTCGGCTGCTACCGCGTGAAATACGAGGTGGAGGGGAATCCGCTGGTATCCGTCGTCATTCCGAACAAGGATGAGACGGATACTCTGAAACTGTGTCTTGCATCTATTTTTGAGAAGACGACATGGAAAAATTTTGAAATCATCATTGTCGAGAATAACAGTGAAACAGGGGAAATTTTTGATTATTATAAAGAAATAGATGGACGAAACGGGGTTCATGTTGTATATTATGAAAATGAGAAGCAGACCGGATTTAACTATTCCGCGATCAACAACTTCGGGATCCGTCACGCGAAAGGAGATTACATTCTCTGCATGAACAACGACATGGAAGTGATCTCGCCGGACTGGATGACGGAGCTTCTCGGACATTGTATGCGCCCGGGTACGGGTGCGGTGGGAGCCAGGCTGTACTATCCGGACGACACCATACAGCACGCAGGGATCGTGATCGGCATCGGCGGTGTGAGCGGCGTGGCGGGGAACATTCTTGTCGGCCTGAAGCGCGGACATACCGGATATATGCACCGGGAATCTCTGCAGCAGGATTTAAGCGCCGTGACGGCGGCCTGCATGATGATCCGCCGGGAGGCATATGACGCAGTGGGCGGCTTTGAGGAAAAGCTTGCCGTGGCGTTTAACGATGTGGATTTTTGCCTGAAGATAAGAGAGGCAGGATATCTGGTGGTCTATGACCCTTACGCCGAGCTGTATCACTATGAATCAAAAACGCGCGGCGCGGAGGACACGGAGGAAAAGGCCAGACGTTTCCAGCGCGAGCTGGAATATATGAGGACCCGCTGGATCCGGATTCTGAAAGAGGGAGATCCCTATTACAACAGGAATTTTTCCCTGACCAAATGGAATTATTCCCTGCGGAATGACGCGTCCTGAACGCGAATGGAAGCTGCCGTGAGATACACGGCAGGGATGGCTTCCCGGGAGCTTGATGATATGCAGATTGCTACAATTGTGATACCGAACCTGAACGGGATGCGTTATCTGGGATCGTGCCTGGAATCGCTGACACGGCAGACCAGAAGGGATTTTTCGGTAATCCTGATCGATAACGGCTCACAGGATGAAAGCGTGGAGTTTGTAAGGCTGCACTTTCCGGAAGTGACAGTGCGCCGGTTTGAGACCAATAAAGGCTTTTGCGCGGCGGTCAATGAGGGCATTCGCCTTTCAGTGACGCCGTATGTGATTCTTCTGAATAATGACACGGTCTGTGAGGAGACCTTTGTCGAAGAACTGGTGCGCGCCATGGAAGAGGGACCGGCAGATCTTTTTTCCTGCGCGGCAAAGATGGTGCAGATGGATATGCCGGACCGCATGGACAACGCCGGCGATTATTACTGCGCGCTCGGCTGGGCATTTGCGCGGGGGAAAGGAAAGCCTGCCGCGGATTATGACCGGGAATGCGGGATTTTTTCATCCTGCGCGGCGGCCGCGATCTACCGCCGGGACGTGTTTGATGAGATCGGCCTGTTTGATGAGACGCATTTTGCGTATCTGGAGGATCTGGATATCGGGTATCGGGCCAGGATTGCCGGTTACCGCAATGAGTATGCGCCGAAAGCGGCCGTCCGCCATGTCGGCAGCGCGACGAGCGGCTCCGTTTACAACGCGTTTAAGGTTCGGTATTCCTCGAGAAATAATCTTTATCTGATCTACAAAAATATGCCCTGGGCGCAGATTATTTTCAATTTGCCGCTTCTGCTGCCCGGATTTCTGATTAAGATGGTGTTCTTTGCGGCAAAGGGTTTTTTAAGGGAGTATGTTTCGGGGCTTATAGAGGGCTTATCCTGTTGCCGCCGGGAGAAAAAGGTAAGATTTCAGTGGAAATACAGCGGGGCGTATATCCGTATACAGCTTGCGCTGTGGGTGAATCTGTTCCGCCGGTTTACAGATTTTTAATGCGGGACGGCACCAGGCAGGGGAGGCAGTTTTTTGAAGGAAAACGAAAAGTATTTCAACCGTCTTCAGGTTGTGATTGATGCGGTCGTCATCATCCTTTCCTATCTGGCAGGATGGTATGTCATGATCGCGACCACCAGAAGAGGCGGGATCGGCGTTCTGCCGCGTGAATTTTATATTATGGCACTTGTCGCGATCGTGCCTGTTTTTCTGGTGCTCTATTATGCGTTCAATCTCTATGAGCCGAATCGCCTGCAGGGCAGGCGCCGGGAAGGAAGCAATGTCATAAAGGCCAATGCGGTGGGCGGTCTGCTTCTGATGGCTGTGCTGTATTTTATCCGTCAGATGGATGCGTCGCGTCTGCTGCTGGGAGTCTTTCTGGTGCTGAATGTGGCGCTGACGATCCTGGAGCGCAACATTATCCGGCTGCTTCTGATGCGGGCACGCAGGCTCGGCCTGAACCAGAGACACATCCTTCTCGTGGGGTACAGCCATGCCGCGGAGCAGTATATTGACCGTATTGTGGCGAATCCGCAGTGGGGCTATCATGTTCTGGGAATCTTAAGCGACGACACAAGGCCGGGCACCCTGTATAAGGGGGTGGAGATCCTTGGCCCGATCAACAGCCTGACGGAGCTTCTGAAAAACCATACGCCCGATGAGATCGCGATCACGGTCGGCTTAAGCGAGTATTATAAGCTGGAGCGCATCGTTGCCATGTGTGAGAAATCCGGCGTGCATATTAAATTTATTCCGGACTACAGCAACATTATTCCGACAAAACCTTATACGGAGGATATTCTGGGACTTCCGGTGATCAACATCCGGCATGTCCCGCTTTCTAATACCTTTAATTCAGCGATGAAGCGGCTGGTCGATATCTTCGGCTCCGTTTTCTGCATCATTTTGTTTTCCCCGGTTATGCTGATCACGGCTATCCTGATCAAAGCGACGTCCAAAGGCCCGCTGATTTTTTCTCAGGAGAGGGTCGGACGCCACAATAAGCCGTTTCGCATGTACAAATTCCGCTCGATGGAGCAGCAGACCGAGGAGGAGGAACAGAAGGGCTGGACGACGAGAAACGATCCGAGGGTGACCACTGTCGGGAAATTTATCCGGCGCACCAGTATCGATGAGATGCCGCAGTTTTTTAATGTACTCAAAGGGGACATGTCTCTGGTCGGACCGCGCCCGGAACGCCCGCAGTTTGTTGAGAAATTCCGCGAAGAGATTCCGCGCTACATGGTCAAGCATCAGGTGCGGCCGGGCATGACCGGCTGGGCGCAGGTGCACGGCTACCGCGGCAATACCTCCATACGGAAGAGGATTGATTATGACCTGTATTATATTGAGAACTGGACCATGAGCCTTGATATCAAGATACTGTTTATGACGGTATTCCGGGGCTTTGTAAATAAAAACGCATATTGATGATATTGGGTAACTGCTGATACTGGAATGCCGCACATAAGTGCGGAAGCAACTGTGAAGAGACTTAACAGTTACGTGCAGAAAAAGAAAGGGGAGCATTATCTTGGCAAAGGATACAAACGGAAGCCGCGGCAGCGGGCAGGGGTACGATCCGAACGGGAACCCGTATTACGGGCAGCAGGGGTACGATCCGAACGGGAACCCGTATTACGGGCAGCAGGGGTACGATCCG
>JAJQIL010000038.1:27554-42448 GCA_021199235.1 Lachnospiraceae bacterium
AACGGAAATCCGTATTATGAGCAGCAGGATGAACAGAACGGGCCGAGCTATTATGGTCCGCAGTACGGGCAGCAGGGAAGCTACTATAATCAGCAGGACAACTTTCAGGGCAATTACGGGGAAGAGTATTACGGCGCACCCGGAGGCAGCCCGCAGGAAAGGAGCCGTCAGGGAGCGATGACAAAGAAGAAGAAAAAGAAAAAAAGAAAGCTTTTGTGGATACCGGCTATCCTGATCCTGCTGATCGCGGCGGTCGGGATCATCGGCGCGGCAATGCTGGGACAGCTTGACAGACAGAAGCTGTCGGATATTCTGATCAACAGCGGCGTGACAGAAGAGGGCTACCGGAATATCGCGATCTTCGGCGTGGATTCCCGTGAAGGAGAGCTGGAAAGCGGCACCCGCAGCGATACGATCATCATTGCGAGCATCAACAAGAAGTCCGGCGACATCAAGCTGGTATCCGTATACCGTGATACGTATCTTGACAATACGGACGGTTCGTACCGCAAGGCGACCGAAGCCTATGCCAACGGCGGAGCGGATCTTGCGGTCAATATGCTGAATAAGAATCTGGATCTTGACATTGAGGATTACGTCACGGTGGATTTTGAAGCTGTGATCGAGGTCGTGGATGAGCTCGGCGGCGTCGAGGTGACACTGGACGATGAGGAGGTCTACTGGCTGAACGCCTATCTGGTGGAGACATCCGAAGTGACCGGGCGTTCCTATACGGAGGTTACATCTTCAGGCACTCAGACACTGACCGGTATTCAGGCGATGGCTTACTGCCGGATCCGTTATACGACAGGCTGGGATTATAAGAGGACGGAGCGCCAGAGGACAGTCCTGACCCAGATTTTCCTGAAAGCGCAGCAGCAGGGAATTACAAGCCTGATCTCTGTTGTCAATAATATGCTTCCATATGTTTATACGAGCCTTAGCAATACGGAACTGATCTCGCTGGCAAGCGGCATTTCAAAATACAGTATCGCCGATTCGCAGGGCTTCCCATTCGAGAACACGACAGCGACCATCTCCTCCGCGGACTGTGTGATACCGCAGACACTCGCGAGCAATGTAGCAGAGCTGCATGAGCTGCTGTACGACGATACGGATTATACGGTCTCCTCGACAGTGCAGGAGATCAGCGACTATATTTCCTCCGTGACAGGGGTATACTAAAGGAGGATGTATGAACCCGACCATCGATGTGGTGATTCCGACCTGGAAGCCGGATGCACAGTTTCGGGAAGTACTGCTAAAGCTGATACGTCAGACCAGACCGCCCCGGCAGATTCTGCTGATCAATACAGAGAAGGAGCTGTTTGATGAGAGCCTGCTGGAGGGACTGGGGGATGTACGTGCTGCCGGAGAGCCCTGTCAGACGGATTCTGAGTTACAAAAGACGGGACCGGTGATCCGCGTGATGCATATCCGCAAGATGGATTTTGACCATGGCGGCACCCGGCATATGGCGGCGGAAATGCTGGACGGCGACGGGATCCTCTTTATGACGCAGGACGCCATGCCGGAGAACAGCCGCCTGATCGAATGTTTGCTGCGGCCCTTTGAGGATCCGCAGGTGTGTGTATCCTACGCGCGCCAGCTGCCGCGGCAGGACTGCAGTCTCCTGGAACGTTTTACGAGAAACTTCAACTATCCTCCGCAGAGCCGCATCAAGACCGCGGCGGATCTGAACGTGTTGGGGATCAAGACCGCGTTCTGTTCCAACGTCTGCGCGATGTACCGCCGGAGCGCGTACGAAGAGTTCGGAGGATTTGAACGTCATACGATATTTAATGAAGATATGATTTTTGCCGGCAGGCTGATCCAGGGGGGAAAAGCAGTCGCTTACTGTGCGGACGCGGAAGTGATCCATTCCCACAATTACAGCGGGACGGCGCAGTTTCACAGGAATTTTGACCTGGGAGTTTCACAGGCTGAGCATCCGGAACTGTTTTCCATCGCCAGCTCCGAGAGTGAAGGGGTCCGCCTGATCCGGAAGACAGCGGAGTATCTGGTAAAAAAAGGAAAACCATGGCTTTTGTTTCCTCTGATCTGGCAGAGCGGGTGCAAATATCTCGGCTATCGTCTTGGAAAAAATTACAGGAGGCTGCCTGCGGGAATGGTGCGTGCCTGCTCTTTGAATAAAGACTATTGGAATCATGGGACAGGTATTTGAACACTGTTTCGACACATTTCTCTGATAAACTGAACTCCGAAATTCTGGTATCTATACAGCAGTTCTGAACAATGTGGCCTGTTGTTCTGAACTGCTATATAAATACCGATCCCTGGGGGAAGCCTTGATGGATGACAGATATCGGAAGAATGGAAATCACAATACGCCTTTTTTTACATTGCTGCTGATCCTGACTGTGGCGGCAGCTGCTGTGGGCGTTTATAAGGGTCTGGAGCGGACGGGGCGTCTCCCGGATACGGTGACGGCTCTTTTGCGGGAGGACGAGACAGAGACTTCAGACGGTGAGAATGCCGGTGCGGACGGCAATGGAACCCCGGCGGCAGACTCCGATGGAGTCGCAGAGCCCGACTCCGATGAGGCAGATGATGAGAATACCGCGGCGGGAAATGGAAATACCGCGGACGGAGCAGATTCAGAAAGCGCCGCGGAAGGAAGCAATGCTTCGGAGAATGAGGTGGACGTCGTTGCGGTTGTGAAAAAGGCAATGCCGACCGTGGTGGCGATTACAAATAAATCCGTGCAGGAAGTCGAATATATGTTCAGCGGAACAATAGAGATGGAGACGGAGAGCACCGGGTCCGGCATCATTATTGGACAAAATGATACGGAGCTTCTGATCGCTACGAATTATCATGTAATCGAGGGAGCGTCGACGCTGACGGTCTGCTTTTCCGTGACGGCGGAGGATGGTGAGGATGCGATTGTTGAGGCTTCGACGAAAGGAAGCGATGAGGAATATGACCTCGCGGTGGTCGCTGTAGCGCTTGAAAAGATTCCGGATACGGTCATGGAACAGATCGGGAGCGCTGCGCTGGGTTCTTCAGAAGAGCTGGTGATCGGCGAACCGGCGATCGCGATCGGCAACGCGCTTGGATACGGACAGAGCGTGACACTTGGGATTGTCAGCGCACTGGACCGCTCGATTGAGATCGACGGAGTGACCAGATCCTATATTCAGACAGACGCTGCGATCAACGCGGGCAACTCAGGCGGAGCGCTTTTAAATGCCGATGGGGAAGTGATCGGCATCAATTCCGCGAAGGTTGCCTCTTCCGGCGTTGAAGGCATGGGATACGCGATTCCGATCGACGACGCGAAGCCGGTGCTTTCCGTACTGATGGAGCGGGAGACCCGTGAACGTGTGGAGGAAGCTGAGCGGGGCTATCTCGGCGTGTATACTCAGGATATTTCCACAGAGGCGAGAAGCCTGTATGACATTCCGAACGGCGTCTATGTCACATATGTGGTGAGCGGATCGCCGGCAGAGGATGCCGGAATGCAAAGCGGGGATATTATCAGCAGCCTGGATGGCGTTACGGTATCGTCCGCGAGCGGATTTGAGGATCTGCTGGAATATTATCGCGCGGGTGAGACAGTGGAGGTGGAGATTCTGCGATCAGACAAAGGCTCCTATGCTTCAAAAACGCTGAGTGTGACATTCGCGCAGCAGCCGGAGGCGGACAGCTCCGGATATGAGGCAGAGAACGGTCCGTTTGGCAATGGAAGACCGTTTATGAGATAACCGGGTGGAACAGTCAGGGTAACATAATTACAGGAGAATACAAAGGAGAAAAATGAGCAGTAATATGGATGATAAAAACGGATATGAAAAATACTGCATGCTCTGCGGACGCACTGAGGGCACGGCAGGGAAGATGATAGAGATTCCCGGCGGCATCTGTGTCTGCCGGGACTGTATTCAGAAAGCGTTTGACACGATGCAGGCGACCGGGATGACGCAGGAGGACGCGAAAAAGCTTGCGGAGCAGTTCGCGAAGATCACGCCCCCCGGCTTTGGCTCGGCCACAGACAGTCGGACTGAGACGATGCGGACCGATGATGGGGCGCAGACCGGGGATACGGTTGAAGTGATATCCCCGGCAGACACCGGCGAAGAGGAGCCGGAAGCGGAGAACGGGCAGGATACCGGTGATGGAAAGACATCGAACGAATCCGGGCATAAGAATTTCCGTATTCCGTCCATCAGTCTGATCAATCTGGGGGATATTTTCGGCAATCTCGGTATGCCGCGCTCACAGCAGCAGATTAAGAAAAAACCGAAAGAAAAACAGCCGGTAAAAGAGCTGGATATCGCCCACATTCCGGCTCCGCACAAGATCAAAGAGAGCCTGGACGAATATGTGGTGGGGCAGGATCACGCGAAAAAAGTGATTTCCGTGGCTGTATACAATCATTATAAGAGAATTGCTGACTGTCAGGAGCAGCAGAAGCGGGCGGAAGATAAGGAAAAGAAGGAAGAGGATGGCAATGTCCTGACTAACTCAGATCTTTCCGAGCGTTCCTCCGTGATCTTTGACGACATAGAGATTGAGAAATCCAATATGCTGCTGCTCGGGCCTACCGGCTGCGGCAAGACCTATCTGGTGAAGACGCTGGCACGCCTTCTGGATGTGCCACTCGCGATCGCGGACGCGACCTCGCTGACTGAGGCGGGATACATCGGCGACGACATCGAGAGTGTGGTCACAAGACTTCTGGCCGCTGCGGACAATGACGTTGCCCGTGCGGAACAGGGGATTATTTTTATCGACGAGATTGACAAGATCGCCCGCAAGAAAAACGCCCACCAGCGGGATGTCAGCGGTGAGGCAGTGCAGCAGGGTATGCTGAAGCTGCTGGAAGGCAGCGAGGTGGAGGTACCGGTCGGCTCTGCGAGCAAGAACGCGATGGTCCCGATGGCCACCGTGGACACCAGCAATATCCTCTTTATCTGCGGCGGCGCGTTTCCCGGCCTGGAGGAGATCATCAAGGAACGGCTCAACAAACAGGCCGCAATCGGTTTCTTTTCCGATCTGAAGGATAAATACGATGAAGACCCGGACCTGCTCATGAAAGTAGAGGTGGAGGATCTGCGCCAGTTCGGCATGATCCCGGAATTCCTCGGCCGGCTTCCGATCATCTGCCCGATGCAGGCTCTGACAAAGGATATGCTGGTACGTATTTTAAAGGAGCCGCGCAACGCGATCATCCGCCAGTACCAGAAACTGCTGGCTCTCGACGAGGTAGAGCTTACCTTTGACGACGGAGCGCTGGAGGCGATCGCGGAACAGGCGATCAAAAGGAAGACGGGCGCGCGTGCGCTGCGGGCCATTATCGAAGAATTCATGCTTGACATTATGTATGAGATTCCCAAGGACGATTCCATCGGTACCGTTCAGATCACGAGGGAATATATTGAACACACCGGCGGACCGGTGATCTCACTGCGGAACGCTTAAATATAAGGTTTTCCATTATTTTACAGTAGACAAAAGGAAGTCTTTTGTTTAGAATTGTTGTGCGAATTTTCGCATTTTATTGACACGAATTGACAAAAATGGTATTGTAAAAGGCGAAAGGAGATTGTTTATGAACGAAGCACAGGAACAGTTTCTGAAAGCACTTGAGAGCCTGAAAGCACTTGCCGCAACGAGAAAAAATACGCTCATGTATGATGAGATCATGAATGCGTTTCCGGGTGTCGAGCTTACTGAGAGCAAGATCGATCTGATCCTCGATTATATGGAGAAGAACCACATCGATGTTGTACAGGGGAAATCTCCTGATGAAGCGCCGGAGCTCCCGGATGACAATGCGGACGACATTTTGCTTGAGCCGGACGACGACATGCTCATGGCTGAGCATGAGGAAGTCGAGAACTTAAGCGATGTAGATGTGCTGGAGGGCGTCAGTACAGAGGACCCGGTTCGCATGTACTTAAAAGAGATCGGCAATGTTCCCCTTCTTACGGGGGAAGAAGAGATTGAGCTGGCCAAAAGAGTAGAGCAGGGCGATGAAGAAGCCAAGAAAAAGCTGACCGAAGCGAATCTCCGTCTCGTAGTGAGCATTGCCAAAAAGTATGTCGGAAGAGGTATGCCGTTTCTGGATCTGATCCAGGAGGGCAATATGGGCCTGATGAAGGCCGTAGATAAATTTGACTATACCAAGGGCTATAAGTTCAGTACATATGCGACCTGGTGGATCCGTCAGGCAATCACGCGCGGCATCGCGGATACGGGACGTACGATCCGTGTGCCGGTACATATGGTCGAGACGATCAACAAGACGCTGCGTATGACACGGACGCTTCTGCAGGAGCTTGGCCGTGAGCCGACGCCGGAGGAAGTGGCCGACCGCCTCGGCGTACCGGTCAGCCGTGTGCGTGAGGTGCTGAAGATTTCCAGAGATCCGGTGTCGCTTGATACTCCGATCGGGGAGGAGGACGACTCGCATCTTGGAGATTTCATTGAGGATGACACCGCACTTTCACCGGCGGATTCGGCGGCATTTTCCATGCTGCGCGAAGAGCTTGCGACGGCTCTGGAGTCCCTGACAGACCGTGAGCGGCAGGTGATCAAGCTGCGTTTTGGTCTGGAAGACGGCCGGGCGAGGACGCTTGAGGAAGTAGGCAAGGAATTCAATGTCACCCGTGAGCGTATCCGTCAGATTGAGGCAAAGGCTTTGCGCAAGCTGCGCCATCCATCAAGAAGCAAGAGACTGAAAGATTTTTTGAATTGACAGAAGAACATGGCCGCGACGGAGCAGGGGGAGGGTGCCTGCTTTGCCGCGGTTTCTTATGCGCCAGCCGGGCAGGAGACAAAAATGCTGCTTTCTGCCCGGTCGCAGGGGGGAAGAATCATGAAGATAAGAGAGATTCGGTTAAAGACAGTGGAAGATGTGCGTGAGTTTGTACAGACGGCGGATCGCTGCAGCTTTGACGTAGATATCCTGAATGGCGAGACGAGGATTGACGCCAAGTCTATCATGGGAGTGATGAGCCTGGATCTCACGCAGGATCTGGAGGTTCTCTGTGAGGGAGAAGATCCGGATCTGGAGCGTGTGCTTGCGAAGTTCGCAGGCGAGTGAGCTGCATGGGAATCTGTTATGGAAGAAATACAAAAGGTGCGGATATCTGTCCGCAATCTCGTGGAATTTATTCTCCGGGCAGGCGATATCGATAATCGAAGAGGTTCCTTCGGCGACAAAGAAGCAATGCAGGAGGGCAGCCGCATCCACAGAAAGATCCAGAAAGAGATGGGCAGCGGCTATCAGGCGGAGGTGCCGCTTTCTGTCGATGTGAAGTGGGAGGCCGATTCGCCAGTGATGGATTCCCCGGCAGGCCGGAATGAGGGAACACCCTTTCCAGAAGCCGGGAAGCAGATCCTGGTCCTGACTGTGGAAGGGCGCGCGGACGGCATCTTTGCTGAGACACCCCGGAATTCATCCCATCAGAACAGGAAAAACAGTTCCGCCGCCGGAAGAAGACAGGCAGAGTATGCTCCGTGCGAACCGGAGCTTTTCTGCGTGTCTGAATCTGTCCGGATGGCGGATTCCTGTCGGCCGAATACGTCCGGCCTGACTTCGGGACCGGATGAGAAGCGGTTTTCTGATGTACCGGAACTGCCGGAGATCACATACATAGACGAAATCAAGGGGATCTACCGGGATGTGATGAGCCTGGAGCGCCCGTATCCCGTACATCTGGCGCAGGCCAAATGTTACGCGTACATCTATGGGATACAGCATGAGCTTTCCCATATGGGCGTGCAGATGACTTACTGCACCCTGGGAACGGATAAGGGGGCGTCTTCCCGCCGGGGCCAGGCTGCTGAGCTCCGTTCAAAGACACGCGGGATGTCATCTCCGGAAGCGGATGAAAAGCTTCAGATCCGCAGGTTCCGCCAGATTTATGAGATGCGGGAGCTCGAAAGCTGGTTTATGGATGTGGCGGGGCAGTACCGTAAATGGGCGCAGCTGGAGATGGACTGGAAAAAGATCCGGCAGGCCTCCATCCGCGGTCTGGAATTTCCCTACCAATGGAGGCCCGGACAAAAAGAAGTCGCTTCCTCCGTCTATCGCACGATCCTCCGCCGGAAGAAGCTGTTCATTCAGGCGCCGACCGGAACAGGGAAGACTCTTTCCACGGTGTTCCCTGCGGTAAAAGCGGTCGGCGAGGGCAAAGCGAACCGTATTTTTTACGCGACTGCCAAGACGATCACGCGGACGGTGGCAGAAGACGCTTTCCGTATTCTGCGGGAGAACGGGCTGCATATGAAGACCGTCACGCTGACCGCAAAAGAAAAGATCTGCTTTATGGAAGAAACCGAATGCAACCCGGACGCCTGCCCCTATGCGGAAGGGCATTTTGACCGGGTCAATGACGCGGTGTACGAGCTGCTTACGGAAAAAGAGGAGCTGAACCGCCCGGCACTGGAGGAACAGGCGAGGAAATGGCAGGTCTGCCCGTTCGAGATGGGGCTTGACGCGGCACTCTGGACAGATGCCGTGATCTGTGACTACAATTACATATTTGACCCGCGCGCCAGACTGAAACGCTTTTTTGGAGAGGGTGTGAAGGGGGAATATCTGTTTCTGATCGATGAGGCGCACAATCTGGTCGAGCGGGGCCGCGATATGTTTTCTGCCTCTCTGTATAAAGAAGATTTTCTGACACTGAAGAAAGCATATCAGGAATTTTCGGACGCGAATACCGCGGAAAAAACAGGAACAGCGGAGATTTTTTCCCCCGAAACGCGGGAAATATCCCGCAGGCATCAGCCGGAGGAGCTCATCCGCCTGGCCCGGTCTGTCACAAGGGCGCTTGGCCGCTGCAGCAGGTGGTTTTCGGAGAAAAAACGGGAGCTGGAAGATTCTGCTGCCGTGGAAGAAAATGTTTCGCCCGGGCAGCAGCAGGCAGCCGCATGGTCAGACCGCGGAATATGGCAGGAAGTAAGCATTTTAAGCTCCGGGTCAGAAAACGGCGGCCTCGGTACATTCCCGGTCACTCTGATGAACCTTTGTGGCCTGATCGAGGCTTTTCTGGAGGAATCTCAGGACGCGGAGCTGAACACGAAGACGCTGGAGCTGTATTTTCAGGCGCGCCGTTTCCTCGATACCTGCGACCGGCTTATGGAAGCGCCCCCTCGCTACACTTCGGCGGATATCCCGCCCGAAGGGCGAGGATGCCACCCGGCGAGGGCAGAACGCAGCCGTGATTCGGAGAACGCTTCGCGTTGCACGACTGCTAATAATTATGTGACCTACATGGAAAAAACTCCGGGCGGACGTTCCCTGCTCCGCCTGTACTGCGTGGACATTTCAGAGAATCTGCAGGAATGTCTGGACAAAGGCATCAGTACGATCTTTTTTTCCGCGACGTTTCTGCCGATCAATTATTATAAAAACCTTTTGAGCACGGTAAAAGACGATTACGCGATCTACGCGCAGCCGGTCTTTGACCCGGCCAACCGTCTTGTGCTGATCGGCACGGATACAAGCAGCCGCTACAGGAACCGGTCACCGCAGGAATACCGCAAAATGGCGGAATACATTTTCCGCGTGCTTCGCGCAAAGCGGGGGAACTACATGGTGTTTTTTTCCTCTTATCAGATGATGGATGATGTGGCCGATCAGTTTGACGCGATCTGCATCGAAGAGGATGAACCGGCGGAGACGGTCCGCCAGATGAACCGGATGAGCGAGGAGGAGCGGGAAGCGTTTCTTGAAAAATTCGAAACTGTCCATCCGCAGGGGCTGGTCGGCATCTGCGTCATGGGCGGCATCTTCGGAGAAGGCATCGACCTTCGCGAGGACCGCCTGATCGGCGCGGTCATCGTGGGCGCCGGCCTGCCGCAGGTCTGCACAGAACGCGAAATTCTCAAAAGATTCTATGATGAACGGGGGGAGGACGGCTTTTTCTATGCCTACCTCTGTCCGGGCATGAACCGCGTGCTCCAGTCTGCCGGCCGTGTGATCCGTACGGAATCTGACCGCGGCGTCATCCTTCTTCTGGATGAACGCTTTGCCGCAGCCCGTTATCGAAGCATGTTTCCGGTCGAGTGGGAGCATCCGGGGATCTGTACCCTGAAGAACGTTGGCGAGAAGATGGAGAAATTCTGGAGAAAATGATCCTCTTATAATTCTGCCTGCGCCGGATCTGTGTCCGGAAATACGCAGGCAGATTTCCTAAGGAAATCTTAAAATTCCCGAAGTTATGGACAGTAAATCAAAATAATGGTAAAATAAGTCAATTTTGTGAGAGACATTTCCAGACAGGAAATTTTTTAAGGGGAGAGAAGATTCATGAAGAAAAAACTGCTTTTATTTTTCACGATGCTGATGCTTTTCAGCCTTACGATGGGACTCGGCAGCATGGCCGCGTTCGCGGCGGGCAGCTCCGTTACGGAAGTATCGGGAGAGATCACGTGGACGACAGACGGGAATGGTTATCTGTACGGTACGGCAGCAGACGGCACGCAGCTGGTCGGATGGGTGACGGCGGCAAATGGCGATACGTATTACTTCGCGAGAAGCACAGATAGCGCACCGCTCGGTTCGGCGGCGGCCGGCCTGACACAGATCGACGGGTACCGGTATTATTTTAATACAGACGGCGTGATGCAGACGGGCTGGCAGACGGTCGGGGAAGATACTTATTATTTTATTCCTTCTTCCTCATCACTTCCGTCAGGTTCCGCGGTGACCGGACTGGCAAAGATCAGTGGCTCCCGGTATTATTTTTCATCGGCCGGCGTGATGCAGACAGGCTGGCAGACGATTGGCAAGTATAAGTATTATTTTAAATCCGGTACAGTAGTTGACGGTGTGACCACGAGTCCGGCTCTGACCGGACTGAAAAAGGTCGGCAGCTATAAGTATTATTTTGATTCGAACGGCAGAGCTCAGAAGGGCTGGGTGACGATCAGCAAGAAGAAATATTACTTTGCTTCCAATTACCGCCTGAAGACCAGCTGCTGGTTCAAGGTTGGGAAATATTATTATTACGCGAATAAGAACGGCGTCATGCAGACCAGCTGCGTGACCGGTTCCAGTTCCAAGGGGTACGGCTACGTCGACAGCAAGGGACACCGGACGACGAAGACGGACAAAAAAGCGGCTGCGATGGTCAAAAAGGCCCAGTCCTACAAGAGCAGTACGAAATACCTGATCCTGGTGAATTCCTCGACGAACAAGGTCGGCATCTTCACCGGAAAGAAAGGGAACTGGACACTGAAGTATTACTGGACCTGCTCGACCGGCAAAGCATCCTCGCCGACAGTGAAGGGATCGTATACGGTTACCGGCAGAGGGAAATCATTCGGCACGAGCACCTATACCTGCTGGTATTACACGCAGTTTTACGGGAATTACCTGTTCCATTCCATCCTGTATGCTCCGGGCAGCATGACGAAGGTTGTGGAATCCGGGCTCGGGACGAGCGCCTCCCACGGCTGTGTGCGTCTGTCCCTGTCCCACGCAAAGTGGATTTATAACAACATTCCGACGAACACTAAGGTGATCAGTTACTAAAAATGAAAGCAGCTTTGAAGGTACTGAACAGTTACGAATGAAACCCCGCCCCATAGCATAGAATGAATATAATGATATGCGGGCGGGGATTTTATTATGAAAAAAAGGAAACGTTCTCTTCTGGCAGGGGCTGTGGCCTTCACCTTTTTCATGAACACTTTTGCAGCGGCCGCAGAGAGCCTTCCGGCGGCAGTTTTTTCGGAGACGGCCATGACGGAGGCAGCTGATATCTCCGAATCGGAGTCTTTGGAGCTCTATGCCGCAAGTGCGGTCCTCATGGACGGGAGCAGCGGACGGGTTCTCTACGATAAGGACGGCGATACGCCGCTGCCGATGGCGAGCACGACAAAGATCATGACCTGCATTCTGGCCCTGGAATGGATGGAAGAAGCAATGCCTGCCGCCGATGATGGAATCACGGAGGAGAACGGAGGTACAGAAGAGAGCGGGAGCACAGAGGAGAGTGGGAACACAGAGGAGAACGGGGCCGCGGAAGATATCATATGTACGGTGTCTTCAAATGCCTCTGCGCAGCCTGAAGTAAAGCTGGGGCTGGTAACCGGCGACGAGTTTTACCTGAAGGATCTTCTGTATTCCCTGATGCTTGAGTCACACAATGACACAGCTGTCTGCATTGCGGAGACGGTCGGCGGCAGTGTCGAGGGCTTTGCGGACATGATGAACGCGAAAGCCGAAGAGATTGGATGCACGCAGACTTATTACATCACGCCGAACGGCCTCGATGCGGAGGATGAGAATGGGGAACACCACACGACCGCGCGGGATCTGGCTCTGGTCATGCGCTACTGTCTGACCGGATCGCCCGAGAGGGAGGAATTCCTGACTGTGACCCGGACGTCCTCGTATACGTTTACCAACCGGTCGGGGACCCGCAGCTACAGCTGCACCAACCACAATGCTTTTTTGAACCTGATGGACGGGGCGCTCTCCGGCAAGACCGGATTTACCTCCAAAGCCGGATACTGCTATGTCGGAGCTCTGCAAAGGGACGGAAAGCTGCTGATCGTGGCGCTTCTGGCCTGCGGCTGGCCCAACAACAGAGGCTATAAATGGGCGGATACAAAAAAGCTGATGAATTATGGTCTGTCGGAATATGAACTGCGCGATATCACGGTTGCGCCGGTCACGACCGCGGATATCCCGGTGAACAACGGCCAGCTCGAAAGTGTGGCGACCACAGTCGGAGAGCCGTATGCGGCAAAACGGTTTTTTCGTGAAAATACGGCGGAAGACAGCGGCAGTCAGGCGGAAGACAGTCCGGATGCGAGAGGTACGATTGGAAACGGCGCTGCGGAGGTGCTCATGAGCGCAGATGACCGGGTAGAAGTCCGGGTCGAACAGCTTCAGACGCTGGAAGCCCCTGTGAAGGCCGGAGAGCAGGTCGGACTTGTGCATTACCTGGTCGATGGAGTCGAGTATGCCTCGGCCTCTGTCATGACAGCGGGCGAGGTGAAAAAACGGACGTATCTCTACTGCCTGCAGAAGCTGACGGGGGCATTTTTGTTTTAGAAGTCCGGCCAATCGTATGAAACAGTTACGGCTCTGCCTGTTGATGGTTACATAAAACACATTTTTCTGCATAAACTAAAAATACATGCCACCGACCGGCGGCGAAAGGAAGGTTATTATGAACAACACACTGGAACAATTCAAAGAGTACCTGCACAAAATGCGTCAGTACGACCATGTTCTGACGCTTCTTTACTGGGATCTGTCCACGCTGGCGCCGGAAAAAGGCGTTGAAGCACGGACAAATGCCATCAATTATTTTTCAACGGAAGCGTTTCGGCTCTCCACCGCGGATGAGTACGGGGAAATGCTTCATACCTTAAGCGAGAAGGATCAGTTTGACGCGCTTGACGAGACGATGCAGCTGACGGTGAAGCGTTATCTGCGCGATTATGAGCGGTTTAAACGCATACCTGAGGATTTTTATTCCGCGTATACCGAGGTAAAGACGCGCTCCCAGAGAGCCTGGGAGAAGGCGAAGCGTGCCTCGGATTTTTCGCAGTTTGCGCCGCATCTGGAGAAGGTGATCTCCATGACAAAGGAATACGTGCATTATATGGAGCCGGATAAGGAAGTATACGAAGTGCTTCTTGATATGTACGAGGAAGGCATGGACAGCGCGACTATAGACCGTGTGTTTGAAGAGCTCAAAGAAGGTCTGCTGCCGCTGCTGAAAAAGATTGAGGAGAGCGGCCGGCCCGACCTTTCCGCTCTGGAAGCGCTCTCCGCTCCGCTTCGGTCGGCGCTAAACAATCGTCCACTGGACGATCAGCGCCCTCGCGATAGCTCGGCGGCAGATCGCAGCCGCGATTCAGAGAACGCTTCGCGTTGCGCGGCTGCTCTAAAAGGCACCTATGATATCCAGGCACAGAAAAAGGTGCAGGACATGCTGCTTTCCTATATCGGCTTCGACAAGGACGCGGGAGCGACCGCCGAAAGTGAGCATCCCTTTACCACCGACCTCTGCATCGGGGATGTCCGCGTGACCAACCATTACAATGAAAAAGACCCGATCAGCGCCATGTTCAGCGCGATCCATGAGGGCGGGCACGCGATTTTCGGCCAGAACATTGATCCGGCATATGAGGACACCGCTCTGGAACAGGTGAATATGATGGGGCTTCACGAGAGCCAGTCCCGTTTCTTTGAGAATATCCTCGGCCGTCGCCGCAGCTTCTGGGTGCCGATCTATGATAAGCTTGGCGGCCTGCTGCCGCAGTTTAAAGAAATCCCGCTCGATACCTTCTGCCGCGCGATCAACGACGTCCATCCGAGCATGATCCGCACCGAGGCCGACGAGGTGACCTACTGCCTGCACATCATCCTGCGTTATGAGATGGAAAAGGCCATTTTCCGTGACAACACGCCGGTCGATAAGCTCCCGCAGCTCTGGAATGACAAAATGGAAGAACTGCTCGGCATCCGACCCGAAAACGACGGCGAGGGCATCCTGCAGGATATGCACTGGTCGGACGGCTCTTTCGGCTATTTCCCGTCCTACCTGCTCGGTTCGATGTACGACGGCATGTTCCTGGAGGCGCTGGAAAAAGAAAAGGGCAGCGTCGACACAATCCTCGAAGAGGGACGGATCAGCGAGATCACGGCATGGCTGAATGAGAAAATCCATCGCTATGGAAGCCGCTATACCTCTGCCGAGGTACTGCAGCGCGTCTGCGGGAAAGAATTGTCTGCACAGCCTCTGCTGAACTACTTTAACCAAAAATATGCAAAATTATATACTCTATGAATATTTAGAAAAGCAGACCACAGAACGCCAAAATTTTTTTCAAAAAAAGCTGTCAAGCGTTTTTGAAAATGTCCTGAAAAATTTTTAACATAAGCCCCGGAG
>JAJQIL010000144.1 GCA_021199235.1 Lachnospiraceae bacterium
CTGGTGGTATTACGCCTTTATTGGATGAACAGGGTAATCCAGTTATCACCAGATAATTTCCAGCTTATCGGTCTAATGGGAGAAAGAAATGAACCGGCAACAGATTTTTGAAACTGGCTCAGTATCCTTCTTGATGGAACAGTTTCGGATGGACAGATTCTGGATTTGCTGGATATGAGCTATCAGATGACGGTAAAGAAACAAAAGAAACAACGGGTGGAATGAAATTATGTCGCTTCAGAGTACAAGCAAATATATGAGCCTGATCCTGCGTCACAAGCCGGAAGTAATACGTATCCGGGTAAAAGAGAACAGGGGCCTGACAATCCTTCTGATTCTTCTGACCACCCTCATCGTGTGTTCTCTGGTTTGTTCGTGGCAACCTATAGCCTGTTTGTTCAACGTTTCAGGTCATCTGCTGCGTCCGACAGCCTCCCTTCCCATTCCCGCACAGATGACCTGATTATTTATTTTTTACAGAATTCCTGCAGATCTGCTTTCAGCTTTTCATAGCGCAGCCGCTTTTCTTCTTTTGCAAAATGAACTTCTCTTGACTGCAGCGGGTTGTCAGAATAATCCAGCACCTCGCCGCCGAACTGCTCGCTGGTCAGATCAAAAACACAGTCCCCGACCACATTATAGCAATGATAGTTGCCGCCCGGCCGCAGGATTCCGCGGACTTCGCCGCCGAAAATGTCCTGCGCCAGAAACGCAGTGATGGAGCACTGCCCCAGAGTCCTGTTTTCCGGCGTCCAGTCGGAACGCATCCTGGGAGCGCAGGTGTCCGCGCACCAGAGCCCGGATAATGCGTCATACAGGTTCTGCGGCGTCCGGATGCCTGCATACTGATCTGTAACAGCAGGAACTGTCGCGTTCTCCCATCCGTAAAAATGATAACGTTTTGACATAACGTCTTTTTCTCCATTAAGTAAGGTTGCATCCGCAATTCTTTGCGGATGCGGGACAGAAGTTTACTGTTTTTCAAACACCGGCATATACTCGATCGGCGCGTCGACCGTCACAGTCTGACCGCCCGTGTATACCTCGCCAGTGCTCGTCAGCCTCCAGCTGCCCTCCGGCAGGTAGACGCTGCGTGAAAACTGGTTCAGATAGAGGATCGGCGCCACGAGGTATTTGCTGCCGAACATGTACTGGTTGGTGAGGTCCCAGCATTTTGCATCCTGCGGGAACTCGTAGAACATCGTGCGGATCAGCGGCGAGCCGTTCTCGTGAGCTTCCCGGTAGAGATCGCGGATGTAGTCGTGCATGGAGATCCGCACGTCGTAATAGCTGCGCATGATGCGGTAGTTGTCCTCGCCGTAGCTCCATAGCTCGTTCGGCTGACCGGTGTGCAGGTAGCCGCCGCCCCAGTCGCGGTCGTCGAGCGGCGGGATGTCGTAAGGACCGCGGTCGCCGTGCATACGAAGCACAGCCGAATAGACGGCGAACTGATACCAGCGGATCAGAAGCTGGCGGAAATCCGGGTCGTTCACATCGTCCGTCATGAAGCCGCCGATGTCGGTGGTCCACCACGGGATGCCCGCGAGCCCCATGTTCAGGCCGGCCTGCAGCTGATCGCGGAACGCCTCAAACGTGCTGGGTACGTCGCCGGACCAGATGACGTTGCCGTATTTCTGGCTGCCGGCCCAGCCGCAGCGGAGAAGGTTGACGATGCCGTTGCAAGTGTTGGACGCGGGATCTTCTCCGGCGCAGGAGTTGTCCGCTACGTTATCAGTGCAGGAGGACAAATTCTGCTCATATAATTTACTCATGTTGTCATAGAAAATCCGGCTGTACATCTGCGGGTACATATTGCTGCAGGAGAGCGCCGGTCCCGCGTAATAGCGGTAGTTGTCAAAATCATAGACGCCCAGATCCGGCTCGGAATTATCCAGCCAGAACGCGTCGATGCCGTAATCATAATAATTCTTTTTGCAGACATTCCAGACATATTCGGCAGTGCGCGGATTGAACGGGTCAATTTCCACGCAGTCGCCCTGATAATCGTAGGTCTGCGGCTCGCCGCGGTCCGTCTTCATCAGGAGCCCCTGTTCGTACATCGGCTCGAAATTCTCACTTCTGCGGTCTACGGACGGCCAGACGGAAACGATGACCTTGATGCCCATCGAATGCAGCTCGTCCACCATGGCCTTCGGATCCGGCCACCAGGTCTTGTCGAATTTCCAGTCGCCCTGCACGGTCCAGTGGAAGAAATCAATCACGATCTGGTCGATATGGATACCCTCTTCCTGATAACGGCGGGCAACTTCCAGCACTTCCGCCTGCGTGCGGTAGCGCAGCTTGCACTGCCACAGTCCCATGCGGTCCTCCGGGAACATCGGCGCGTGCCCGGTCACCGCGGTATAGGAGGCCAGAATTTCCTTCGGCGTGTCTGCTGCTGTGATCCAGTAGTCCATCTGCTTCGTCGAAGATGCGATCCATTCGGTATAGTTTTTACCGAATGTCACACGGCCGACCGCCGGATTGTTCCAGAGGAACCCGTAGCCTAGCGAGGAAACGGCGAACGGTACAGAGATCTGTGAATTCCGCTGCGCAAGTTCCAGCACGCTTCCCTTGTGGTCGAGCCAGGGCTGCTGATACTGCCCCATGCCGAACAGCTTCTCGCCGTCGTTGCTTTCGAACTTCATATTCAGACTGTAGTAATCGGCGCCCATGATGCCTTTCCACTCACGGCTGACAATCTTCAGGCAGCGGCTCTCCCACGAGATCGTGCCATCATAGTTACGGCTGTATTCCCGCAGAATCAGGGCATTATCTTTATAATAAGAAATTACGCCCGCCCAGTTGACGATGGCTTTCATCCGTCCGTTCGTAATCACGGCGCAGCCCTTTTCGCCAAGATTCGCTTCAGAATCGCCCAAACGCGCAGCGTTTTTGCCATGGGCGATTCGATCTGCCGCCGAAGCGCAGCGAGGGGGCGTTTCCACAGAATCGCCTAAACGCGCAGCGTCTGCCGCAGTCCATTCACCGGGAGCGAAAATCTCCACCTTTGCTTCTGCTTTTTCCACTTCTTCCGTCAGCGCCCAGTCCTGATTCAGAATCTCCGGGCACATCGTAGCGCGCACCCGCAGAGAATCCTTCCCCCATGCCTCGATCCGCAGCGTCTCTCCCAACCGCCGGGCAACGAGCGCGCCGTTGTCATTCATAAAATCCATAGTTTTTCTCCTTATGCTCCGTTTTTTGACTTATTATAGGAAACGACAATCGTCGTTTCGGTTTTGCAACTGTTCGGGACAGTATTTTGCACTTGCTGCGAAGTGCATATGAAAACGTAGTCTCATTCTATCATGGAATTTCCATGCATACAATCGTAAAGTTCAGAGAAAAGTTCAGAAC
>JAJQIL010000141.1 GCA_021199235.1 Lachnospiraceae bacterium
ATTGTGAAGGGCGGGAAATCTGTTCCCTGACGATTGTAAACAGCAGCGGAGTCGTTGTTTATTCACTCCGTCCGGCTGGCAGCAGGGCTGGTGATTCCGGGACTTCGGGGGTTGCCGATGCAGCGACCGGCCTGCCCGATACTGTTGCAGCGGCGGAGACGGCTGGGAAAGCCGGGGGCAGAGCCAAGACTGCCTATGGTAAAGCAGGGACAGGGAAAGCAACAGCTAAAACGGGAAGAAGCAAACCGGATACTGGCAATAGCGGGAAAGCGGACGGCAACGGGAAAACGGACAGTAATAATACCGGGCTCAGCCTTGCACAGACGGCAGAACTGGAACGGGAACTGAAACGGACAGGCGTATCGCTGCAGACGGTGCTCGACCGTTACCAGATCGCCTCTGTGGAACAAATGACGGTCGAACTCTACGAGAGTGCAATGCGAAGCCTGCGGAAATCCAACAGCAGAAGCAGGAAAGCAGCCTGACAGAATGTCAGAATTAGAAAGGAGCGGTGGAAGATGCTTGGACTGACAGAAATAACAAAAGCGATTGTAGTTGGGGTACTTACGGTAGCTCTGGCGGTTATAACGTCTGACGATAATATCCGCGATTAAATGGGCGTTCCATCTTTCCATCCAAACCATCCATCAGGAGGCAGATATATCGTCAGATGGTAAGACATTCCCTGTCTGGTGGATGCGGTGGAAAGATGGAAACCTGCAAGGATTCTGGTACAGGAAGGAGATGGCGGAGGATGGACACAACATTTCGGCTGGTAGTCGCCGGAGTATTGGCAGTAGTCATTGCTGTGCTGTGGAAGAATCTGAATTAACTGAACAAACATAGGATGCATAGCTTTTATGGATAGAAACATGATTTTTATGGATAGATACATGATTTCTATGGATAGACGCATGAATTTGATGGATAACTGCACAGTTTTCATCGACAAAAGCATAGTTAATATCAAATGATTACATGGCAGAAAAATTACAAAGGTGATTATGATGATGAAGATTATGGATTTGATTTTTGATGGACAAATTTACCCGGAGGAACAGGCGGTTCCGGATTCGCCGGAATACCGCAGTGCATGCAGGACCATGAGCGATATGATGGAGAGACTGTCAAAAGAACTGCCGCCAAAGGAATATGACGAGATTGAAAAATTATGTGATCTGGTAGCATATGAAGATGAATTTGTTAATAAGGAATGCTTCCGGTACGGATTTGGGCTGGGGATTCTGCTTATGCAGGAGGTTTACCAGCTGCAGTATTTCAAGGCATCGGATAAGAATGCGGTAAAGAAAGACACCGGGGAAGGAGACAGGTAAAGATGAGGAAAAGAGCGAATATGCTGGATTATACGCAGGTCGCGGTAAAGGGGATACCGGCACTGTTTACGGACGCAAAAGTAGAAGCAGAATCGGTACCGGAAGGGTTCTATCTGTATGAGGTACGGTATGATGATGCCGTACTCGGCGATCCGATTCAGATTGGGAAATGTATCGTGACCAATTTTCTTGGGTCTCTGCTCATGAGTGAGGAACTGGAAATCCCGTGGAGCGGCTATCTGGATATTGATGCGGAAAGCGACTGGGAATGTGGGGAATTCATTGGTACTCTGAATGATGGCATCCGTGCAGTCCGGCGGATGGTATTCAGAAGTACGCTGTGTCGGGAAAACATCCTGACCGGACGAGGGGCATACGGGAAGGAAAGGTATCGGCAATGGACATGAGGAAGCTGTTTTATGACTGGATTTACTCGGAAGGGAAATACATACCGCAGACACAGGGATATGAGACTGTTGCAGAACTATTTGGTATGGCAAAGGAAGAACTGCGCGGCCAGCTCTCTGAAAACGCCAGGGGCATGCTTGCAGACTGTCTGGATTATACGGAACAGCTTGCTATGTTCCAGAATGAAGAATGTTTCAGACGGGGCATGGCTCTGGGAGTTCGTATGACTGCGGAATCCTTCATACCGGACGGGAAAGGAACAGAACGGCGGCGGGAGGCGCCGGTTTGTTAATGAATGCTGTGAAAACAATGGATAGATATGCATTCGGAAAAGGAGAAGAACATGAATAACTGTGGAAAAATATCGACATTTGGAAACGAAGCGGGCTTTTCATTGTATGGAGATAAGACGGTTGGTACCGACCTGACATATGAGGAATTTGTAAGCAAACTGAAACGAGCAGTAGGAGAAAAAATGGGAGAGGGAGCGAGGGTCATTGTCAGCTCTACGGAAAAGATTAATTGTCCGCATCAGAAATCCATGGTAGTTAAGTGGCCTGGAAAGAACACATCTGTAGCGATTAGCCTTGAAGCCTGCTATGAGGAATTTCAGAGTGGCGCCAGTCTTGACGACATTGCCGGACAGGCTGCAACGCTTTATAAACGGCAGGATGCATCAGGCAATACAGACCTGTCCTTTTATAGTGATTACCAGCGTGTGCGGGATATGCTCGTGTGTCGGCTGGTAAATTATGAGATCAATCAGAGACTGTTGGAAGATGTGCCTCATATCCGGTTTTTCGATCTGGCTATTGTTTATTACTGTGAACTGGACTGGGCTGACTTTCAGTCGAGCGGGATACTGGTGCGGAATTCCCATCTCAGTTTATGGAAGATCACTCCGGAACAGCTTCATGCAGCTGCGCTCAAAAACACACGCGCCAGACATCCGGTTCAGTTTTTATCGTTGCCCCAGCTTATGGAGAAAATGTCAAAGTGTGGTGTGCTGTTGCCGGAAATGGAAACACAGCTTACACCAGAAGCAGGAACGGATTCGGAGATTGTACCGATTCCCGAATTTCAGCCGGCGTCCGAGAAAGCGCCGTTGTATATCCTTTCGAATGAAAATCAATGCTTTGGAGCGATATGCATCTGCTTTCCAGATGTCTGGAGAGCAGTCAGTGGCCAGATTGGCGGGGATTTTTATGCCCTGCCGAGCAGCCTTCATGAATGTATAATTCTTCCAGAATCTATCTGCAAAGAAGGAGAAGAGGGCAGGCTTCATGAGATGGTAAAGGAGATTAATGAGAATGCCGTGTTGCCGGAAGAGGTTTTGGGCGATTCTGTCTATCGCTATTATGCAAAGGAGCAGGAACTGAGGATGGTGGCGTAGATTAAGTGAGAACAGGGATATCGTAGGGGATATGATCAGAGGGCCATCGGTAAATATGTCGTTTTTTAAACGGTAATTGCCGGTGGCTTTTTAAGGGCAGCTATGCTATACTGCAATAAAGATGAAGTGTGTTTTAAAAGCAGAGTAAAGAAGTAGAGGAGGTGCATCAGGGTGGCAAAGGTCTT
>JAJQIL010000054.1 GCA_021199235.1 Lachnospiraceae bacterium
CTTATAGGGCGGGGACCGCCCGAATTTACGCCTGTGGAGATAGTAGGTTACGAGGTTGATGAAGCAGGAAGCCAATTGGCTTCAGACAATGGGCAGTTCACACAGCCAAAGAAGTGTTTTACGATGATAACGCAATCTTGTTTGATGATCCGGAACATTCTGCAAATGAAGAACGGTTTCTGATTATTGGAAAAGATAAAAAATCGAGGACTTGTATCGTCAGCCATTGTTATCGGGAAGATGATGTGATTCGGATTATATCAGCCAGAACAGCAACTACACGAGAAAAACAGGTATACATAAGATGGGATCGGAGGGGATAAGAATGAGAGATGAATATGATATCGAAAAATTAAACCCACGGAAGAATCCGTACTCCAACAGATTAAAAAAGCAAATCACTATAAACATTGATAGCAGTACAATAGAATATTTTAAAGGTCAGTCGGAATCCTCCGGTATTCCTTACCAGACATTGATTAATCTGTACCTGACAGATTGCGCTTCAAAAGGACGGAAGCTGAAGCTTTCATGGGAGTGAACATGGACTTATTTGAGTACGCAAGATCAAAAACAATGCAGGAGGAAGCTCCTCTGGCGTCGCGGATCCGTCCGCGGACGCTGGACGAGGTCGTCGGGCAGCAGCATATTATCGGAAAGGATAAGATGCTCTACCGTGCGATACAGGCGGACAAGCTAAGCTCGCTGATCTTTTACGGGCCTCCGGGGACAGGAAAGACGACGCTTGCAAAGGTGATCGCGAACACCACGCAGGCGGAGTTTACACAGATCAACGCGACTGTGGCCGGGAAAAAAGACATGGAAGAGGTCGTGAAGACAGCGAAAGAACATCTCGGTATGTATGGGAAACGGACGATTCTGTTCGTGGATGAAATTCACCGCTTCAACAAGGGACAGCAGGACTATCTGCTTCCGTTTGTGGAGGATGGGACGCTGATCCTCATCGGGGCGACGACTGAGAATCCGTATTTCGAGGTGAACGGCGCTCTGCTTTCCCGTTCGGTGATCTTTGAACTGAAGCCGCTTGAGAAAGAGGACATACGCACACTGATCCGCCGGGCGGTCTATGATGTGGAACGCGGTATGGGAGCTTATAACGCCGTGATCGAGGAAGACGCGGAGGAATTTCTTGCAGATATGGCGGATGGCGACGCCAGACGCGCCCTGAACGCGGTGGAACTGGGGGTGCTGACGACGGCTCCCGGCACAGATGGGAAAATCCATTTGACACTGGAAGTCGCATCAGAGTGCATCCAGAAGCGGGTCATCCGTTATGATAAGGATGGGGACAGCCATTATGATGTGATTTCTGCATTTATTAAAAGCATGCGGGGCTCTGATCCGGATGCGGCTGTGTATTATCTGGCGCGGATGCTGTACGCGGGAGAGAGCGTCACTTTTATCGCGCGCCGGATCATGATCTGCGCGTCGGAGGACGTCGGGAATGCGGATCCGCAGGCGCTGCAGGTGGCAGTCGCCGCCTCGCAGGCAGTCGAGCGGGTCGGGATGCCGGAAGCACAGCTGATTCTTGCGCAGGCCGCACTGTATGTTGCCTGTGCGCCCAAGAGCAACTCTGTGACAAATGCGATTTTTGGGGCGATGGAAGCTGTAAAAGAGACGCCTGCCGCGGTGCCGCCTCATTTGCAGGATGCGCATTATAAAGGGGCGGCGAAGCTCGGACACGGCGTCGGCTATGAGTACGCGCACGATTGTCCGAAGCATTTCTCCCGGCAGCAATATCTGCCGGACGCGGTGAAGGATCGGACATTCTATGAACCTTCTGAAAACGGTTATGAGCAGACGATCGAAAAATATCTGAAATGGATTCATGAGTAAAGAAAAAGCCGGGGAATGCGGTTGCATATCTCCGGCTTAAATTTATTTTGAGAGCGTTAGCGGGATTTAGAATGCGCGGCTCTCCATGATATGTCCTGCATCGGTTTTTGATGCTACGTGTCATAAGGAATCCTCCGACTTCGTCGGCTATCCTTATGACGTGGGATGTAGGCCGCGCCATCGCGCTTCAGCGCGATTTTAAATGCGCGGCTCTCCATGTACAGACGCAGATCAGTGCAAACATCGCTGCCGTACAGACTGCGATGATCCAGGGCGTGGCTCCTGTGGTCAGCAGGGCGGCTCCGTCTTTCATGGTCGTAAAGCCAAAGAACGCAAAGATCACGAAAGCCAGCTTATCCAGAAATCCGGCGGGCATTTTGCTCTCAATCAGATGCCCGATCAGCATGCCGATCAGATCCGCCGCAAACAGGCCGATGGAGCAGGCCAGCCAGATGAGGATGGCGTGCTGCGCACCCTCATTTGCAGCGAATGTAATGGCAGTCAGCTGTGTTTTGTCCCCGAGCTCTGCGATGAAAAAGGTACCGAAGACCGTCAGGATCGGGAACTTCGAATCCTTGACGTTTTCCTTTTCTTCCCCTTCCTCCACTTTGCGCAGCGTCGTCCAGGCGAAGTAAAAGAACGCCAGAGCTGCCACGAGCTTGATCAGCCAGGTGGGGATAAAACGGGAGAGCAGAGCGCCAAGACAGACAGCGATCGCGTTCAGTGCCAGAATGGAAGCGCCGGAGCCGATGATGATATCCCGAAGCTTATATCGGGAAGTCATGGCGATCATCAGAAGCTGTGTCTTGTCACCCATCTCGGCGATGAACATGGTGATGAGAATCTGGAAAAACAGTAACATTAGAAACCTCCTTTGCGTTGCGCTGTCAAAAAAGGACAGCAAATTGTTTCGCTGCCCATAAAAATAACCCATGTATGGCAGCACAAAAGTACCATACATGAGTCTCGTTATTTCATACAAGCCAGATTCACACAGAAAAGCCTTTCATCGGGACATCTTTTGCCTGCCCGAGACTTGCCTCATGCGGAATCAGTATGTTGACTTGCAACACCCGGATAGAAAAAGCGGTGCCAACTACTCCCTCATGCAATGTCGTGTATCTGCGGAGCAGATGCTCGACGCAGGCCGCGCCTCATGCGACAGCATGACTTTATATGGCGTGGCTTCAAATGTCGTGTATCTGCGAAGCAGATGTGCGATATCTGCCTTAAGATAGCACAGTTTTTATGAGAGGGCAACCCCTAAAATACGAAAACAGGAGGTTTGGTCATTCGTAACTGTTTTCAGTATCGTCACAGTTACAAGATACTGTCCTGAATCGTTAGGTTCATTCACTATGGCTTCGTGTCAGCGGGCAGAAAACAGCCTGACAGGCCTTTTCATAATCACGCGGCGCGAGCGTCAGCTGCAAGCCGATCTTTCCGCCGCTGACGGCGATTTTTTCATAACGCAGTGCGGATTCATCCATAAAGACCGGATAGTTCTTTTTCATGCCGATTGCGGTGCAGCCGCCCCGTATGTAACCTGTGACGCCCTGAATATCCTTTACGTGAATCATGGAAAGCGATTTGCATCCGGCGGCTTTTGCAGCTTTCTTCAGATCCAGTTCCTCATCAATCGGGAGTGCAAACACATAGTATGCGCGCTCCGGGCTTACCGTGACGAGTGTCTTGAAAACAATCTCGTGGGGCAGTCCAAGCAGATCCGCCGCGTGTTGTCCGTCGATAAACTCATCACACTCATAGGCCTGGAAGGTGTATGGAATCTTCATGCGGTCAAGAATCCGCATGGCATTGGTCTTGAGGTCTTTTTGCTTTGCCATTGTGAGCCCTTTCATTTATGACACGAAAATGCGCTAATGCGCCTTCTTTTTTTATTCTCTTCGCTGAGCCAGGTTTTCTCTACAGCTTCCGCTAAAACAAGTATAATTTCATGAAAGTAATTTGTCAAATATGAAAAAAAGACTTGCATAATATACATTACATGTGTATAATTATGCAATCGCGAAAATGCTTTACAGAAAAGAGACATGGTAGTATGATGTACCTGCTGTTTTTTAGACGTCAGATCGCGTCAGCGATGCAAAAAATGCGTTGTGTTTCGCTGATGATATAGAATGGAGATTTTATTATGATAAAAGTGGGAATTATCGGAGCGACCGGCTATGCGGGAGGCGAGCTGGTGCGGCTGCTTCTCGGACATAAGGATGCAGAGATCGTATGGTATGGGTCGAGAAGCTACGTGGATCAGAAATATGCATCGATTTATCAGAATATGTTTCAGCTTGTGGATGCAAACTGCATGGATGACAATATGGAGGCGCTGGCGGATCAGGCGGATGTGATTTTCACGGCAACGCCGCAGGGACTGTGCGCGTCTCTGGTAAATGAAGGGATTCTCTCGAGGACGAAGGTGATCGACTTAAGCGCTGACTTCCGTCTGAAGGATGTGAAGGTTTACGAAGACTGGTATAAGCTGAAGCACGCGGCACCGCAGTTTCTGGACGAGGCGGTGTACGGCCTGTGCGAGATCAATCGGGACAGCATCAAAGGAGCACGGCTGATCGCCAATCCGGGCTGCTATCCGACCTGCAGCACCCTTTCGATTTATCCGTTGGTAAAGGAAGGCCTGATCGATCCGGCGACAATTATTATTGACGCCAAGTCCGGTACCTCCGGCGCGGGTCGAGGCGCAAAGACGGACAATCTGTACTGTGAGGTCAATGAGAATATCAAGGCGTACGGTGTGGCGAGTCACCGGCATACGCCGGAGATCGAGGAGCAGCTGAGTTATGCGGCCGGGAAACCGGTTGTGCTGAATTTCACTCCGCATCTGGTGCCGATGAACCGTGGTATTCTGATCACCGCTTATGCATCTCTGACAAAAAAGGTGTCCTATGAGGATGTAAAAGCGATCTATGATCAATATTATGAAGATGAATATTTTGTCCGCGTCCTCGATAAGGATATCTGCCCGCAGACCAGATGGGTGGAAGGCAGTAATTTTGTAGATGTGAACTTTAAGATCGACCCGCGCACAAACCGCGTGATCATGATGGGCGCGATGGACAACCTGGTCAAGGGTGCGGCCGGACAGGCGGTGCAGAACATGAACCTGCTGTTCGGGGAGGACGAAGCGGAAGGACTGCGGATGGCACCGATATTCCCGTAAAGAAAATCGGGTTGGAAGTCTGCAGATGGCGTTGATGTTTCCGTAAGAAAATCGGAAACAGGATGATTATTGTACGGAGCGGTTCATCTGGTGCGCAGATGGAATGGTTATAATAATGAAAGAATCGGATGGTTCATATAACGAAAAAAGCAGTGAGAAGGAGTCAGAACTGGTTATGAAAAAAATTGAGGGCGGCGTGACCGCCGCAAAAGGATTTCAGGCGACCGGCGTTGCGGCCGGGATTAAGAAAAGCAAAAAGGATATGGCCATGATTTACAGTGAAGCGGCCTGCCGCGTGGCGGGAACCTTTACGACAAATCTGGTCAAAGCAGCGCCGGTGAAGTGGGATCAGGAAATTGTTAAAAGCTGTAATGATGCAGAAAACGCTGCGCGTTTCGCTGGCGTTCATGCAGTGGTTGTGAACAGCGGCGTGGCGAATGCCTGCACCGGAGCGGAGGGCTACGGCTACTGCCGTGATACGGCTTCGAAAACGGCAGAGCTGTTCGGAATTCAGGAAAATCAGGTGCTGGTCGCGTCGACCGGCGTGATCGGGAAGCAGATTCCAATCGATAAGATCTGTACGGGAATTGAGATGATGAAGCCACAGCTGTCAGACACGAAAGAGGGCGGCACGCTGGCGGCGGAAGCTATCATGACCACGGATACCGTGGTGAAAGAGGTGGCCGTGGAAGTAGAACTCGGCGGCAAGACCGTGACCATCGGCGGCATGTGCAAGGGCAGCGGCATGATCCATCCGAATATGTGCACGATGCTGAGCTTCATCACCACGGATGCGAATATTTCGCAGGAGCTTTTGCAGAATGCCTTAAGCACGAGCGTTCCAGACACCTACAACATGGTATCCATTGACGGCGATACCTCGACCAACGACACCTGTCTGGTGCTGGCAAATGGTCTGGCGGGCAACCCGGAGATCACGGAAGAGAACGAAGACTATCAGGCATTTTATGAAGCTTTGAATGAGATCAATACCGTTCTGGCGAAAAAGATGGCCGCGGACGGCGAGGGCGCAACCGCGATGTTTGAGGTTAAAGTCGTTGGAGCTACAAGCAGGGAGCAGGCTGTGACCATCAGCAAATCAGTTGTTTCCTCCAGCCTTGTTAAGGCAATGATCTACGGACACGACGCGAACTGCGGCCGGATCCTCTGCGCGATGGGGTATTCCGGAGCGTCCTTCGACCCGGATCATGTTGACGTGTATTTCGAGAGCGCGGCAGGGAAAATCAAGATTATTGAGGACGGCGTGCCGACCGGCTACAGCGAGGAAGAAGCGACCCGCATTCTCTCTGAGAGCGCCGTTACCGCCATCGCAGACATCAAGATGGGCGAGGAGACCGCCACCGCGTGGGGCTGCGACCTGACCCATGATTACATTAAAATTAATGCGGATTATCGGAGTTAAGACTGACCAACCGAGCATAGATTTCCCTGTTTCGCCATTGTTTGAGCGAAGCGGGGAATCATAAGCGGCGCGGAGAAACGAAAAAATCAACGTGGCTGCGTCGGAAATCAGTTGGCCGATTTTTTGAAGAAGCAAAGGAGACTTTTCAGATCATGGAATCAACAGATATGGAACTCTGGCTGCAGAAAGCCAATGTCCTGATTGAAGCGCTGCCGTATATCCAGCGTTTCCAGGGAAAAACGATCGTCGTCAAATACGGCGGCAGCGCGATGGTGGATCACGAACTCAAAAAGAGCGTCATCCGCGATGTGGCGCTTTTGAAGCTGGTCGGCTTCCGGCCGATCATCGTGCACGGCGGCGGCAAGGAAATCACAAAGTGGATCAACAAGGTTGGTCTGGAGACAAATTTTGTCAACGGCCTGCGCGTCACGGATAAGGATACGATGGAAGTGGCGGAGATGGTGCTGAACCGTATCAATAAAGGACTGGTCTCTATGATGGAAAAGACCGGCCTGAAGGCCGTCGGTATCAGCGGCAAGGACGGCACAGTGCTGCGTGTGGACAAAAAACTGGCGGACGGCAAGGACATCGGTTACGTCGGTGAGGTGAAAGAAGTCAATACAGAACTTCTGGATACGCTTCTCGACAATGATTTTATCCCGGTTATCTGCCCGATCGGTTCAGACGACCAGTACCATTCATACAATATCAACGCGGACGATGCGGCCTGCGCGATCGCGACAGCGGTCAAGGCGGCGAAGCTGGCGTTCCTGACCGATATCGAGGGCGTTTACCGCGATCCGCTCGACCACAGCTCTCTGATCAGCGAGCTGACGATTCCGGAAGCAAAGGAATTTTTAAAGAGCGGCAATGTCGGCGGCGGTATGCTGCCGAAGCTGCAGAACTGCATCGCGGCAATTGAGGCGGGCGTCTCCAGAGTCCATATTCTGGACGGCAGGATCGAGCACTGCCTGCTGCTGGAATTCTTTACCAACAAAGGAATCGGTACAGCGATCATCGGAGACAAAGAGGAGCGTTATTACGAAGGAAACTGAAACAGGCCGGACAGCTGTAAAAAGCAGTGGGTGAAGCAGTGCCGGACAATGTGACTGTGAAGGTACTGAACGGTTATGAAATTTCAGGTTAAGAAGAAAGGAAAGAAAGAGGGCTCAGATCATGGGTAGTCAGGATTATATGGAGAAAACAGAACAGTATGTGCTCCACACTTACAACCGTTTTCCGGTCGTATTTGAAAAAGGTGAGGGAGTGTACCTCACCGATGTGGACGGCAAACAGTATCTGGATTTCGGAGCCGGGATTGCGGTGTTTGCGCTCGGTTACGGCAATGAAGAATTCAACAATGCGCTGAAAACACAGATTGATAACATCATACATACCTCCAATCTTTTTTATAATGTGCCGCTTGCGGATGCAGCGGAAAAGCTGGCAAAGGCAAGCGGCCTCAGTAAGGTGTTTTTTACCAACAGCGGCACCGAGGCGATTGAGGGTGCGCTCAAGGCGGCCCGGAAATATGCTTACCTGAAGGAGCAGGCAAAGAGATCGGCAGCGGCTGCCGCATCGGGATCGGATGGAGATACAGCACCAGCGGCTGCCCCGGATGACAACGCTGCAGCATATGAGATCATAGCGATGAATCATTCTTTCCACGGCAGGAGCGTGGGCGCACTTTCCGTGACCGGCAACCCGCACTATCAGGAAGCGTTCAAGCCGCTGATGGGCGGCGTGAGATTTGCGGATTTTAACGATCTGGAGAGCGTAAAAGCACAGGTCAACGACCGCACCTGCGCAATCATTATGGAAACGGTGCAGGGTGAAGGCGGCATCTACCCGGCGGAGCCGGAATTTCTGCAGGGCGTCCGCGCATTGTGTGACGAAAAAGACATCCTGCTGATCCTCGATGAGATCCAGTGCGGCATGGGACGGACCGGAAGCTGGTTTGCCTGCCAGCAGTATGGTGTGCAGCCGGACATCATGACCTGCGCGAAGGCGCTCGGCTGCGGTGTGCCGGTCGGCGCGTTTGTCCTCAGCGAAAAGGTCGCACAGGCATCTCTCGTACCGGGCGACCACGGCACGACCTACGGCGGCAATCCGTTCGCGTGCGCGGCGGTCTCCAAAGTGTTTGACCTTTTCGAGAAGCTTCACATCGTCGAGCATGTGCAGGCGCTCACCCCGTATTTTGAGCAGCAGCTGGATGCGCTCGTAGAAAAATATGATTTCCTGACTGCCCGCCGAGGCAAGGGCTTCATGCAGGGGCTTGTGGTGGAAGGACGTCCGGTCGGCGACATCGTAAAGGCTGCCCTTGAAAACGGTCTTGTCGTATTAAGTGCCGAGGGCAATGTACTCCGTCTCGTGCCACCACTCGTGATCGAGAAAGAAGATATCAACGAGATGGTGCGCAGACTGGAGAAGTCGTTCTGAGAAAACGCATAAATAAATGAAATTTGCACATACTCCTGTTAAAGAAAGAATCAGGGTAGCTGTGAAGATACGGAGCAGTTACTGGATCGAACGGGAGGCCTGCAATATGTGGGGAATCTTAACGGCGCTTTTATCCGGAGCGCTCATGAGCATACAGGGTGTGTTCAACACAGAAATGACAAAGCAGACGAGCCTCTGGCTGTCGTCTGCTTTTGTGCAGTTTACAGCCATGCTTGTCTGCATCGCGGCGTGGCTGTTTACCGACCGGACAAATGCGGCCGCTCTTCTTGACGTGCAGCCGAAATATATGCTGCTTTCCGGCGTGATCGGCGCTTTTATCACAATCACTGTCGTAAAAGCAATGGGTGCTCTGGGGCCGGCCCGTGCGGCGATGCTCATCGTTGCCGCGCAGCTGATCGTCGCGTATCTGATCGAACTGATGGGCCTTTTTGGGGTGGATCGTCAGCCGGTCGAATGGCGCAAAATACTCGGCATGGCAATTGCAATTGTGGGGATCGTGATCTTCAAGTGGTGATCCGTTTTGCCTGAGCCGGAGTGCCGTTCAAACCCGCAGTATTTCGTTTTTTTACTATACTTTGAAAATGAATGATGTATAATGATGAATAATTTCCGCAAGGGCGCGTTTGATACGCGCCCTTTTTCTGTACTGTTTTTGCCTGGTTATGAGGTGTGTAAGTGCGGGGCGGGAAAAGCCTTTTGTTTCCCTTCAGAGCCGAACAGCGTGCTTTGCGAAGTGTACGAAGGGATACAGGATAGTTCGTAACGATAAGAAGGAGGAGATATTATGAGAAGGAAAGCATCAAAAGCTCTGGCAATGGCACTGGCGCTGACGACCACGCTTGGCAGTTTTGGCGGTATGACTTCCGTGGCCGCTCTGGCGGAGGAATCCTATGAGGTCGTGACTCTGGCGAGAGACCTGGATTCGAACAATCTGGATCCGGTAATGACAGCGGACAACTGTGATATCTGGGTATTGAATATGATGGTTGAGGGTCTGGTTGGAACCTCGGACGACGGGCAGGAGATCATCCCGGCTGTAGCGGATACCTGGGAGGTATCGGACGACGGACTGGTTTATACGTTCCATTTAAGAGACGGGATTAAGTTTTCCAACGGCGACGACGTGACGATTGAGGACTGCATTTACAGCATCGACCGCGCGAAGAACGCGGATGGCCCGTGGATCGGGATGCTGGATATGATTGAGACTATTGAGGATGGCGGGGACAACACGATCGTGATCACCTTAAATACGGTATCGCCTTCCTTCCTTTCTACGCTGGCGATGTTCAGTTCCGGAATTATGCAGAAGTCCTATTGTGAAGAGGTCGGCGAGGATGGGATTTCCGCCTGCCCGATGGGTACGGGCCCATATGTGCTGACAGAATGGGACAGAGGCGAAAAGATGGTTTTCACTAAAAATGAGTATTACTGGGAAGAAGGAAAACCGGAAGTGGATGAAATCGATATGGTGATCGTGGCGGATGACAATACCCGTATCATGCAGCTGGAAAGCGGCCAGATCGATATCGCGACGCAGGTACCGTACAGCCGGATCGACGAGCTGACGGCAATGGATGGAATTAATGTGGAGCTGTTTGATTCGACAGATGTCAAGTTTGTGCTTTTGAACTGCCAGTCAGAATATCTGCAGGATAAGAGGGTACGTCAGGCGCTGAGCCTTGCAACCGATAAGGCGGCGATCAATACCGCGGTTTACTTTGGCTATGGAGAGCTGGCAGAGACTTTCCTTTCCCCGTCCGCACCGCATTACAATGAAGACCTTGAGACGACAGAAGTCGACATTGAGGCGGCGAAGGCTCTGATGGAAGAGGCGGGATATGCGGATGGCTTTCCGCTTACCATTGAGGTGGGCAGCGGCGACACCGCGTACCTGCAGATTGCGACCATGCTGCAGGCGGAATGGGCGGAAATCGGCGTAACCTTAAGCATCCAGCAGATTGATACGGCGACCGCGAGACAGAACTGGAAGGACGGCAATTATGATGTGTATATCAGCTACATGACTTCCGATATGACCGATACTTCTGAACTGGCAGGCCTGTGGTGTATTGAGGAGCAGGCACACTGCTGGAGAACCTACTGGAACGACGAGGATCAGGCCACGGCTGAGGAACTGTGCAAACTGGCAAACAGTGAGATGGATGAAACTCTTCGGATGGAATACTACTGCGAGATGTAGGAGATCGTCGCGGACGCGGTTCCGCTGATCCCGCTGGTATACAGCCCGTTTACCTTTGTATATTCGGACCGTGTATCCGGTGCGACACAGAGCCCTCTGGGTATCTATAATTTCAAGAATCTCGTGGTGAATGAGTGATGATTGCTGCAAAGAGAGCCGGGATGAATGCATTACGGGCATTGGAAGCGTTCCTGTGAGAAAAGGGACTCAGAGACAAAGATGTAAAAAGATGCGGAACGGCTATTAAAAGCAGCTGGGAAGGTACTGAACAGTTACCAGATACGAGGAAAGGGCGTTGGGGGCAGAATATGCCCCCGGCTCTTTTCTGTGATTTTATATGCGCGGACGAACAGAAGTTCGACAGGCATTCTTCTGCCCGATCATGGCTGCGCTGCCCCAAAAAGAAAAGGACTGATACATATGGAAGAACTGACTTATATTGCTAAACGGATCCTGCAGATGATCCCGGTGCTGCTGATCATCACGTTCGTCATATTCTTCGGGATGCGGCTGATCCCCGGGGATCCGGCGCTGCTTCTGCTGGGAAACAGAGCCAGCGACGAGGCGCTGGCGGCCATGCACAAAAAGCTGGGGCTGGATCAGCCTCTGATCACGCAGTATTTTCTTTTCCTGAAGCAGTGCATTACATTTGATTTCGGCGATTCCCTGTCCATGAAGACCTCGGTCACGGGCCTGTTCCGGCAAAAGGCGGTCATTACGGTTTCACTGACGCTTATGACCATTTTCTTCGCCATGCTGATCAGTTTTCCGCTGGGTTATATATCCGGCATGATGCATGACAGGAAAATCGGAGCGTTCATTGATTCCCTGTCGCTGATCTTTGTTTCCGTGCCCGAATTTCTGATCGGACTGATCATGCTGATCGTTTTTGCGCTGAATCTGAAGCTGTTTCCGGTGGGAGGCTGGGGCACGACTGTGCCGGAGCATATTCGAAGCCTGATCCTGCCGTCCTTTACCGGAGCACTGGGAACTGCGGCTCTGGTGCTGCGGAACATCCGCGGCAATGTGATCGACGTGCTGCAGAAGGATTATGTCGATTTTGCGTACAGCAAGGGACTTTCTTCGTGGAGAATTCGCAGCAGCTACATTTTCAGAAATGTGATGATCTCTACCGTGACGCTGCTGACAATGCGCATGACCTATATGCTTGCCGGCAGCATTGTGATCGAGAGTGTATTCGCGCTTCCGGGGCTGGGGCAGATGATGCTGAACGCGATCCTGGCGAGGGATTACCCCGTGGTTCAGGGGACGGTATTTCTGTTTGCAATCATTGTACTGGTGATGAATCTGATCACGGATGTGCTTTATTCAATCCTGGATCCAAGAGTGAAGCTTAACTGACAGGGGAAAGGAAGAGACGAATCATGAAAAGAATAAAACGAAAGAAATTTTCTATTGCGTTCTGGATTGCTTCCGCTTTTCTCGCCCTGATCGTTCTTATGGCGGTCGTTCCCGGATTGTTTACTCCCTATGATCCGATCGGTCAGGATATGACGGCGCTGATGCAGAAGCCTTCCTCCGCGCACTGGTTTGGCACGGACAATCTGGGCAGGGATATTTTTTCACGGGTGGTCTACAGCGCCAGGCTGGATCTGGAGATCGGTATTTTTGCGATGCTGGTTCCGGCAGTGGTCGGTACGATGGTGGGACTGCTCTCCGGATATTACGGCGGGAAGGTGGATGCCATCATCATGCGCATCCTGGATATTTTTACCGCGTTTCCGCTGATGGTCCTGGTGATCGCGATCGTGGCGATCCTCGGTTCCGGCATTAAGAATCTGTTTATTGCCATCTGGCTTGTGGGATGGCGCGAGTACGCGAAGCTGGTGAGAGGGGAGACGCTGGTGGCCAAAAACAGTGAATATGTAGCTGCGGCCAGAACTCTGGGCTTCTCAAACGCGAGAATTATGCTGCGTCATGTGCTTCCGAATGTCATAAACGGCGCTTTTGTCTATGCAATCTCGGATATTATGCTGTGCATGCTGATGGGGGCGTCATTAAGCTTTCTCGGGCTGGGAGTTCCCACACCGACGCCGGAGTGGGGCGCGATCATTGCGGACGGAAAGCTGTTTATCACGACCGCACCGTGGATCGTGGTATTTCCGGGCATTATGCTGGCACTGACGGGAATCTCCATCAGCATTATCGGAGAACAGGTTTCTGCAGTCCTGCAGAAGACGACATCATGACCGGGAGGATGAGAGGATGGCTGGAAGTGTTTTGCTGGAAGTCAAAGATCTGCATACCGACTTTGCTTCCGAAGATAAAAATGTGCATGCGGTAAACGGCGTGAGCTTTTCCATTATGGAAGGAGAAATATTCGGACTGATCGGGGAGAGCGGCTGCGGAAAAAGCGTGACCTGCCGATCTTTGATCCGTCTGGTAAAAAAGCCCGGAAAGATTGTGGGCGGCCAGATCCTTTATCAGGGAAAAAACATTCTGGAATGCAGTGAAAAGGAAATGCAAAAGATCCGCGGGAAAGAGATCGGCATTATTTTTCAGGAACCGATGACGACTCTGAATCCGGTCCTGACGATCGGACAGCAGCTGATGGAATCCTTTAAAGAGCCGGGGATGACCAGAAAAGAAAAGAAAACGCGTGCTGCTCAAATGCTGAGACTGGTGGGGATCCCTTCCCCGGAGGAACGTCTTGACAGCTACGCGCATGAGTTCTCCGGAGGAATGAGGCAGCGGGCAATGATCGCGATCGCGCTTGCGTCCAGACCGCATCTTCTGCTGGCGGATGAACCGACTACCGCGCTGGATGTGACCGTACAGGATCAGATCATCCGGCTACTTCTGCGGCTGCGGGAAGAACTGAAGATGAGCATGGTGCTGGTGACGCATGATTTGGGTGTTGTCTCCATGATGTGTGATCATATTGCGGTGATGTATGCGGGAGTGATCATGGAGAGCGCGGATGCCGGGACAATTTTCAAACGGCCGGCCAATCCGTATACCTATGGGCTGATGCGTTCGATCCCGTCCCTGGAAAAAAAGGGCGGCGAGCTTTATTCCATCGAAGGAGCTCCGCCGGATCTGGACCATATGCCTGAGGGCTGCCCGTTTGCGCCGCGGTGCGAATTCTGTGAAGAGATCTGCCGGAAAAGCATACCGGAGCTGGCGGAGACGGAACCGGGACATTTTACCAGGTGTCATCGTGCGGAATGCATGGGAAGCCTTCTGGCTGACAGTTTCCTTGCGGATACAGTGAAAGGAGGAACGTCGGATGTCTGAACAGAAACAGGAGCAGGTGATCTGCGTAAGCCATCTTTGCAAAACCTTTCCGGTCAAACAGAACCTTCAGGAGATTGCCGCCCGGAAAGAACAGAAGGTCGTGCGTGCGGTCGATGATGTGAGCTTTTCCATCGACCGGGGTGAAACGCTGGGACTCGTGGGAGAAAGCGGCTGCGGGAAAAGTACGCTTGCAAGGACGCTGATCCGCCTGTACCGGCCGGATGCCGGCTCGATGGAATTAAATGGCTACGGCGATCTGGCAGGTCTGGAAGGAAAAGCGTTAAAAGAGGCCAGAAAGGACATACAGATGGTTTTTCAGGATCCGTATTCTTCCCTGAATCCAAGGATGACGATCCGCCAGATCTTTTATGAGATCCTGTCGGTCCACCATATTTGCCCAAAGGAAGAATATGAGAAACGGACGATCGAGATCCTGGAAAAGACCGGGATGCCGTCCTATGCGCTGGACCGTCGTCCTTCCGCTTTTTCAGGCGGACAAAGGCAGAGGATCGGCATTGCGAGAGCGCTGGTGATGAATCCGGAGCTTCTGATTGCGGATGAGCCAGTCTCGGCTCTGGATGTTTCAATCCAGGCACAGATTATCAATCTGCTGATGAAGCTGAAAAAGGAACTGAATCTGACAATGCTGTTTATTTCTCATGATCTGCGGGTCGTCCAGTATCTTTCGGATCGGGTGATGGTCATGTATCTGGGCCGTGTGGTGGAGCTGGCAAAGGCTCAGGAACTGTTTGCGCATCCGGCGCATCCCTATACCAGAATACTGATCGATGCGGCTCCGGCCATCGGCGCAGTCCGTGCCGGAGAAGAGAGTGCGATCCAGGGGGAGCCGCCCAGTCCAATCCATGTGCCGAAGGGCTGTGCGTTTTCTCCGCGCTGTCCATACGCGACTGAACGCTGCAGACAGGAGGAACCGGCACTGACCGGGGATACGGAAGGCAGACTGGTAAGGTGCCATTATCCGCTGATCGACGGCTTTTACGGGTGAAAATTTTAAGACCCGTAACTGTGAAGGTACGGAACAGTTATGATGATACGGAATATGGGAGTGAGTGAGAATGGAATTGCTGGATGATGCTTTTGTGGAAAAAGAAATGACTTACTGGAATGTCCCCGGGATGGCTGTGGCTCTCTGCCGTGATGGGGAGGTGCTTTTTGAAAAAGGATACGGCTGTCGTTCGCTTGCTTCAAAGGAACCGATGACGCCGTTTACGTTAAGCGGGATCGCCTCCTGCTCGAAATCGTTTACTTCGGCAGTCCTGGCGGCACTGGTGGATCGGGGACTGCTGGATTATGACACTCCGGTCAGGGAATACCTGCCGGATTTTGCACTGATGGATCCTGTCGCCACCGCACAGGCGACGGTGAGAGATATGCTTTATCACCGGACGGGACTGGCCGGTCATGACGCAATGTGGCCGGACGATACGGTCAGCCGCGATGAGTGGATGCACAGGCTGCGCTATCTGGAACCAAACAGGCCGTTCCGCAGTGCAACGCAGTACAGCAACGTGATCTATTCTCTTCTGGGGCACATCGCGGAGCGCATCACGGGACGTACCTGGGAAGAACTGGTGCGGGAGCTGATCTTTGAGCCGCTTGGCATGAAGCGCAGCTGCCTGACGGTGGAGGAAATGCGCAGGGACAGCAACTATGCCGTCGGTTATTTTGAGCGGGACAGACATGGCGCGCTGGAAGAAATGCCTGCCTGGGAGATGAATGTGGGGGCTCCGGCGGCGGCAGTGAATACCTGTGTCCATGAAATGATGAGCTGGCTTATGCTGCATCTGGAAAACGGCGTACATGAGGGAAAACGCCTGTTTTCGGAGAATGTCATGCAGCAGATGCACAGGGGATGCGTGGACATGGATTTGTTCCCCTGGAGTTATCCGGAGATTCCTTCCTGCGGCTTTTACGGTATGGGATGGAAATCCTTCTTTTACCGGGGAATGCCGTTTGTATTTCATACAGGAGAGCTCGAGGGATACTGCGCGATGCAGATTCTTTTGCCGGAGCAGAAGCTGGGGATCATGATCCAGGTGAACCGGCACAAACCTCTCTCTCCGTTCCTCAATGAGATCGCTTACACATTGATCGATCATGCGCTCGGTATGCCTGATGTCGACTGGGCAAAAAGGCTGCATGAGTTTGACGGTCACTTTGGCGGAACGCATTATGACTGGCGGGTGAATCTGCTGCCGGATGCGCCTGTCCCCGGTACCTGTCTTTCTCATGAGATTGCGGCGTATACCGGGACTTTTGAGAGTAAAGCCTATGGGAAGATACATGTGAAACGGGAAAAGGACGGCCTGATCCTGTATTACAAACACTGGGCGTTTCCGATGGAGCATTACCATTATGACACGTTCCGGATCCGGGAATTGAAAGAAGATACCATTTTTGTTACGCTGCCGATGACCTATCATTATGAGGAGAACAGCGGAGCCATTGACGGCTGCTATCTGAAGCTGGAACCGGAAACCTCGTCCATATGGTTCCAAAAACTGGATGAAGAGCCAGTTATTTTCTGAATACAGGACAGGAGAGAACGGTCAGGAACAGATGATTAGTGTGGGAGGGAAATTTTTGGAAGAAAAAGGATTTTATATGGAACAGCGGGTTGTCTGTGTGCGGGAATGCACTCAGGGCGGCCCCATCCGCTGTCTGTATGAAATGCGGGAATGCAAGGGAGCTGAAATCATCGAAATCCCCACCGGCTGTACGGAAATCCGCTGTATGTCGGATGGGAACGATTCCCGGCTGGAAATTGCGGAAGGACTGACGAAAGCCGAAGAGTGCAGCTTCTCCCGATACGACAGGTGCGTGGGCATCCGGCTTGCACCCGGTGTTTCCGTCCGAAAAGAAGTGCTTGAAAAGGATCCCGACCTGAAGCAGCAGCTGATGAAACAGATGCTGAGTGAAATCTCTTTAAAAGACCGGCTGCGGGAGATTGAACTGCTTCTCCAGGCCGGCCTGCTTGCCGACTGCCCGGAACCGGTCAGAGAGCTGGTGCAGATGCTGCAGCAGAATAATGGGTGTGTGAATGTAAGCACCTGCCTGCGGGAAATGGCATACAGCCAGCGCCGGATGGAAAGCCTGTTCAAAGAAGCGCTGAAGCTTTCTATGAAAAAATATGCGATGATCGTGAAGCTTCAGATCTGCCTTGGCAGAATGGAAAAGCAGATTCCGGAGGTCTGGAATGACCTGCAGTTTTATGATCAGACACATTTTATCAAATCATTTAAAACATTTCTATCCGTGACACCCACACAGTATGAAAAAAACAGAGCAGAGATGGGTGCATATTAAGGACAGCTAAAATTCGCAGCAGATGTTCTTTGTCTTCACATCTGCGGGGGATTATCGCAAACGGCGGCAAATCGTATGGATATGCATTTCATCAGAAAAAGAATGGCACTTTCAGGGAAAGCGTGGTATACTGTCAGCAATTAAAAGGGACGGGTATCTGTCCTCAATCAGTTACAGGGACGGAACGGCTCTGGTGCTGACATGGAGTCTGAGGAGAATGACATGGAGATACGATTAGAACATCTGACAAAAAAATTTCCGAACCGCGACCGGAAATCCGGCTGGCGGGCAAAACGTCGTAGTAAAAATAGCGGAGGAAAGGCAGAAAACGCGAATCTGCGCGGCAATTCGGATGCTTCTGCGGATTTACATAATGATAGTAATTCTGATATTCCGCAGGATGTGGTGGCGGTGAATGACTTTACGTTTACCATTCCGGACGGGAAGCTGATCGGGCTCCTGGGACCGTCCGGCTGCGGCAAGAGCACGACGCTGAATCTGATCAGCGGTCTTCTGGCGCCGACGAGCGGCAGGATTTTCTTCGGGGACGACGATGTGACGGAACTGCCGCCGGAGATGCGCGGGATCGGACTGGTGTTTCAGAATTACGCATTATATCCGCATCTGACAGTGCGGCAGAATATTATGTTTCCGCTGGAGAACCGAAAAGGGAAGGATCGCCTTTCCAAAGAGCAGATGCTTTCGATGGCGGATGAGGCGGCTTGCCTGGTGCAGATTGATAAGCTGATGGAGCGCAGGCCGGGCGAGCTGTCGGGCGGACAGCAGCAGCGCGTGGCAATCGCGCGGGCCCTGGTGAAGCAACCGCGGGTGCTGCTTCTGGACGAGCCGCTGTCCAATCTGGATGCCCGCCTGCGGCTGCAGACGAGGGATGAGATCCGCCGGATTCAGCGTGAGACGGGAATTACGACGGTTTTTGTAACGCATGATCAGGACGAGGCGATGAGTATTTCAGATCTGATCGTAGTGATGAAGGAGGGCGTGGTGCAGCAGATCGGGAAGCCGCAGGAGGTCTACGACAGCCCGGCGAACCTGTTTGTCGCGAAGTTCCTCGGCACGCCGCCGATCAATGTCTTTGAAGGACAGGTGCGCGGCGGAAAGCTGTACATCGGAGAGGACGCGGTGCTGGATGCCGGATGTGTAACTGCCCGTAATGAGAAGACTGCTGAGGTACCTGTCGGTGGCTTCGCACGGAAATCTGAAGGAAAATCTGCTGAGAATTCTGCCGGGGGAGAAACTGCAGGTGTGCCGGATCGTGACGTCTGGGTCGGCATCCGTCCGGAAGGATTTCTGCTTCGTGAGGACGGACCGTTTTGCTGTGAACTGAACGGCGTCGAGGTGATGGGACGCGATATCAGTGTACTCTCAAAAAACAAAGCTTCGGTGAACCCGGTCGTCCGCTCGATCATTGGTACGGAAAATAAGGTCGACACATCGAGTCCGGTCGTCCGCTTTGCACTGCGGCCGGAGAAGGTGTTCCTGTTTGACCGGAGCTCGGAGGAACGTCTATGAACATGGCAAGAGGTCGGTTTGATAAGGTGAAGGGCTGGCTGTATCTGCTCCCGACAATCCTGTTTCTGGGCGCGTTTCTGGTCTACCCTCTGATCGATGTGTTTATTTATTCGTTTGAGGAGGGATATAATTTCACATCGCAGACGTATTTTGGCGTCGGTATTTACAATTATTCCTATGTCCTGCATGACCCGTATTTTCTGCAGGCCGTGATCAATACCTTTATCCTCGTGATCATCACGGTGCCGGTCTCGACCGGCCTTGCGCTGCTGATCTCGGTCGCGCTGCATTCGATCACGAGATTCCGCAATCTTTTGCAGACCATTTATTTTCTGCCGTATGTGACGAATACGCTGGCAGTCGGCCTGGTCTTTATGATCCTGTTTAAAAAGACCGCCTACAGCGACGGCCTGATCAACCAGCTGATCAATCTTTTCGGGGGAAACTCCGTGGATTTTATCGACGGGCCATATTGGGCGAAAATGCTGGTACTCTGCATTTATACGATATGGGTCGTCATGCCGTTTAAAATCCTGATTCTCACCGGCGCGCTCGCGTCCGTGAACGAGGATTACTATAAGGCGGCGCGCGTGGACGGCACGTCGAAATTCCGGATTTTCCGTAAGATCACGCTGCCGATGATCTCTCCGATGATCTTTTATCTGGTGATCACCGGATTTATTGGCGCGTTCAAGGCGTACAGCGACGTGGTCGCGCTCTTTGGCACAGACCTGAACGCGGCCGGGATGAACACGATCGTCGGCTACGTGTATGACATGCTCTACGGCGACAGCGGCGGATATCCGTCGTACGCCTCCGCGGCGGCGATCATTCTGTTCGTGATCATACTGACGATCACGGTCATCAATCTGATGGTCAGCAGAAAGAGCGTACATTATTAATTTATGTGACGTGCATGGCAATGCAGGGCGGGCTCGGACACGCTCGCGCTTATAAAATGGCGCAGCGGTACTAAGTTCACCCATTTCCCTGCGGGATGGGTTCACTAAGGACCGGCGCCATCTTTAATAGTCCGAGTCCATCCCTGCATCGCTCAGCACTGATTTCATATAAATTACGAAATAATACATGAGTGGTGGGTGACCAATATGGATACTTCTGTTGATTATAAGAAAGCGGAAGCTTCAGCGCGGGTTCGCGGACGCGTCCTCGGCGCGGTGAAGGGCGTGTTTCTGGCGCTGTGGGCGCTGATCGTCCTGTTCCCGTTTTACTGGATGGTGCTGACATCGGTCAAGAGCTACAGCCAGTACAGTTCCGAGTCTGTCCCGAAGCTGTATACGTTAAGCCCGACGTTTCAGAATTACACTTCCGCGTTTACGGAGGTGCCGCTCGCGCGTTATCTGGCAAATACGCTGATCTTTGCGGTGGGGACGACGCTGATCATGCTGGTGGTGATCACACTGGCGGCGTTTGCGTTCGCACGGCTGGAATTCCGCGGGAAAAACGCGGTGTTTGTGTTTTTCCTCTCGTTGATGATGATTCCGAATGAGCTGGTCATTATCACAAACTTCGTGACGATCACGAATCTGAACCTGCGGAATACTTTCGCCGGTCTGATCCTGCCGTCGGTGACGAGCGTTTTCTACATTTATTTGCTGAAAGAAAATTTCGAACAGATACCGGACAGCCTCTATTATGCGGCCAAAGTGGACGGCACGTCGGATTTCCGCTATCTGTGGAAGGTGATGCTGCCAATCTCGAAGCCGACGATGACGACCATCGTCATCCTCAAGGTGATCGAGTGCTGGAATTCCTATGTGTGGCCGCGGCTGATCACGGACGACCAGAATTATTATCTGGTGTCGAACGGCATTCAGGAGATTCGGGAAAACGGTTTTGGACGAGAAAACATCCCGGCGATGATGGCGGCGGTGGTGGTGATTTCCGTGCCGCTGATCGTCCTGTTTCTGATCTTCCGGAAGCAGATCATGGCAGGCGTCTCAAGAGGCGGACTGAAGCAGTGAGAGGAAACGCGGAGGAAAAAATTATGGGTAAAAAAGAATCAAAATGTGCGCGTTTGGTCTCATGGGCGGCTTTATTGCTTTTGTGCCTTCTGTCCCTGACGGGCTGCCATGGGTCACAGGAGGCGAAGGAGGCGTTTGAGGTCCCGGATGAGTTTGACACCTCTGCGGAATACGAGATCACGTTCTGGGCGAAAAATGATACGAACAAGACGCAGGTAGCCATCTACGAGCAGGCCATTGAGGATTTTGAAGAGCTGTACCCGAACATCACGGTAAATATCCGGCTGTATACGGACTACACAGACATTTATAATGATGTCATTACAAATATCGCGACGGACACGACGCCGAATGTGTGCATTACGTATCCGGATCACATCGCGACTTATCTGACTGGCGACAATCAGGTCGTGGCACTGGATGAACTGATGACGGATGAGAAATATGGATTGGGCGGCAGTGCTCTGGAATTTGATTCCCCGACCGTCGATGAGGTCGTGCCGCAGTTCCTGGAGGAATGTCAGATCGACGGAACGTATTACGCGCTTCCGTATATGCGCTCGACAGAAGCCTGCTATGTGAATAAGACCTATGTGGAAGCGCTCGGATATGAGCTTCCCGAGACACTGACCTGGGATTTTATCTGGGAAGTGTCGGAAGCGGCGATGGAGAAGGACGAGGACGGGAACTTTGTGGTGAACGGGCAGAGTGTGATGATCCCGTTTATCTACAAATCGACGGATAACATGATGATCACCATGCTGCAGCAGCTCGGTACGGGATATTCTACGGATGACGGAGAGATTCTGCTTTTTAATGACAGCACGCGGGATCTGCTGTATGAGATTGCCGGTCACGCGGAAAGCAGGGCATTTTCTACGTTCAAGGTATCCGGCTATCCGGCCAATTTCCTGAATGCGGGTCAGTGCATTTTCGCGATTGATTCGACCGCGGGCGCGACCTGGATGGGGACGGACGCGCCGCTGGTGGATATCAGCGAGGACAAGATCGTTGAGTTTGAGACCGTAGTCATGGAAGTTCCGCAGTATGACACGGAAAATCCGCAGATGATCTCGCAGGGACCGTCCATCTGTATCTTTAATAAAGATGATTCACAGGAGGTGCTGGCGTCCTGGCTGTTTGCGCAGTACCTGCTCACAAACGAAGTGCAGATCGCCTATTCTCAGACGGAAGGCTACATTCCTGTGACGACGAAGGCGCAGGAATCTGATGAGTATCAGGATTACCTGTCCCGCTCGGGAGAGGATAATGCGACGTATTACAGTGTCAAGATCGACGCGGCGGAACTGTTTCTGGACAACATTGAAAACACATTTACCACTGCGGTATTCAACGGTTCGACTTCCCTTCGGAGCGCTGCCGGACAGCTGATCGAGGATACGGTAAAATCCGCGCGCAGGGGTGAGACCATTGACGACGCCTATTTTGAAACGCTGTACAGCGATGTGACTTCGCTTTACCGGCTGGACCAGATTGAGGTTGCCGACGGGGAGGATTCTGACGGCAGACAGGACTTAGGACCGCTGCCGCAGACCGCGGTGATCCTGCTGGCGTCGATCGCGGCTGTGTGGGCGCTGATCCTGCTGTATCTGTTGTGGCAGGCAGTAAAGAATAAGAGACAGGCGTGAGTGCGAAGCACGGAGCAATCGGCTTTTATATTTAGTGGTGCCCGCGAAGCGGGCATGTAAGTTTAGAAAGATTTACGGGAATCTAAGAAAATAAGAAAAGGACTGGCTGCATATATGACGGGGAGAGAAATGGTACTGTATTACAGTCCAAATAAAGATGCGAAGACCCGCAAGGTAAAAAGCGTGCTGGTGCGGCTTGGCATACGGATTAAAAATATCACGGAAGAACAGTTTGGAGAGCAGGTTGGGACACTTGCGGGTTTGATGGAATTTGTGGGGAAGCGGTCAAAAGAAGCGAGCCAGCCTGAGCTTACTGAAAAGCAGCAGGATGGGATCGGAAAGAACGAACTTTCTGATGCGGAAACATTGGTAATTCCGGAAGAAGTGCTGGTGCTCTGCAATTTTTCAGAGGCAGGACTGGATCGGCTTTTACGTGAACTGCGAAAGTCCAGTGCTTCGGTGGCGTTGAAAGCAATATTGACGGAGACAAACTGCGCCTGGAGCTTTTATGAGCTGTATCAGGAAGTGCGCAGGGAGCATGAAAGTATGAGCAGGAGGTGATTCAATTGCCGGCATTATCTATGTTTTTTGGAATTATTGTACGGATGCAAAGTGAACGAGGTGGGAAACATAATAAACCGCATATACATGCTTTGTATGGTGACGATGAAATTGTAGTTGGGCTGGATGGCGAAGTACTGGAAGGCAGCTTTCCAGGCAAACAATTAAAATTACTGTTGGCATGGATGGCAATTCATGAGGAAGAATTAAAGGCAAACTGGAAATTGCTTTGTGATGGGGATGGTTATTTTAAAATAGACCCATTGCGTTAAACAGTCAGGAGGAACAGTATGCTTAGGCCAACAGCGATTCAGGCAACAGCAATTTGTGCGTATCAGATTCTGGTAGAATTTGATAATGGAGAAAAAAAATATTTTGATGTTGAACCATACATAAAAGGAGAATGGTATGGAAAACTGAGAGCTTATGAATATTTTAAGAGAGTAACTACGGATGGCTATACAGTTGTGTGGCCGGACGGACAGGATATTTGTCCGGATGAGTTGTACGAATTAGGGCGGCTGGAACCGTAAAAAAGTTGTAATTATTTGTGATGTAAAGAAATAGTTAGTAAACGACGTAAGTCGTTTTACTTTGCGCCAGACGCGAGGTATGTCATAAGGGTGCTGCGTGCCAGTGGCACGCGTTAAGCACCGACCGAAGCGGCAGCGAAGATGCCGACGTAGTCGGAGGATTCCTTATGACTATTGCAAAGCAGCCATTCCATGCGCGTCTGTGTGCATCGGTTATAGTGAATGACAAAAGAATTTTGTCGTTCACCAAAAAAGTCAGGAGGAACTCAAAATGGAATTAAAAGAAATACTGCAACATGTGGATCACACATTACTGGCGCAGGACGCAACCTGGGAGCAGATTCAGCAGATCTGCGATGACGCGGTAACGTATCAGACGGCATCGGTCTGCATTCCGCCAAGCTACGTGAAGCAGGCGAAAGAATATCTGACCGGTGTTTCCGACAATGCGCCGGCAGTCTGCACGGTGATCGGCTTTCCGAACGGTTATAACACTACGGCAGTCAAGGAGTTTGAAACAAAAGATGCCATCGCAAACGGCGCGGATGAGATCGACATGGTCATTAATATCGGCTGGGTGAAGGATCAGAAATACGATTGCCTCTTAAATGAGATCCGCACACTGAAGGCGGCCTGCGGCAGCAAAATCCTGAAGGTCATTATTGAGACCTGCCTGCTGACGGATGAGGAGAAGGTGAAGCTTTGTGAGATCGTTACGGAAGCAGGCGCGGACTTTATCAAGACCTCGACCGGTTTCAGTAAGGGCGGTGCGACTTTTGCGGATGTTGCTCTGTTTGCGGAGCATGTCGGCGGCAACGTAAAAATCAAGGCTGCCGGAGGGATTTCTTCTCTTGATGACGCTGCAAAGTTCCTGGAGCTGGGGGCGTCGCGTCTCGGCACGAGCCGGATCGTTAAGATCGCGAAGCAGCAGGGATAATCTGATGTGTCAGCTTGCTCAATAGTATATTTAAAAATTACAACAGGTCTTCGCTATGAATGCGGGGACCTGTTGTGTTATGCGCAGGGCTGCGTAAGAAGTTTTGCTGCATGTATTTACTGTCCCGTACGGCTCTCTCGAGATCGGCCATGCGTCCGTCATCGAGTAAAAGGTAGTATAGAAGAGAATATTTTTATCGGTATGGGGAATAGTAAGATCAAAAGAAATCGGGGAAACAGGAATTTGTGTATATGAAACAGATTCGGAAAGAAGGGAACCGCATGAGAAAAATAATACGATGGTATCTGGCTCTGCTCATTTTTGCAGCCGTCTGTGTTCTGGGAGTGTGGGTTGTTTCTTCAAGGAACAACGAGCCAAAGAATGCGACTCTTGTGTGGAACACTCAGAACCCTGGAAATGGAAGGATGAACAGGCTTCCATGACTGTTGCTGCCGAAAAACAGGGTTATGGATTTGGAGATTTGAAACTATGAGCACGTCAGACACATTATATCTGAAGATCGATAAAAATATCCGCATTCAGAAAGAAAAGGTTACGCTTGGTGAGATCGCGCAGTTTACCTGTGCGGAAAAAGCAGTGGTAAATAAGGTGAAAACACTTCGTCTGCCGACGGAACGGATACAAAAGCCGGGGCGGTACGTGTATTCTGTGCTGGACATCATTGAGGTGATTCAGGAAGAGTATCCGCAGCTGGAGATCAGCAATCTTGGTGAGACGGATTTTGTCCTGACACTGGAGAAAGCGCCGGGCGGAGCGGATGCATGGGGCTGGATTAAGACTGCGCTGCTGTGCCTGCTGTCTTTTTTCGGAGCCGCGATTTCAATCATGGCGTTTAATACGGATGTCGGTCTCACGGATCTGTTTGGACGTCTGTATGAGATGTTTACCGGCAGGACATCCAACGGCTTTACTGCTCTGGAGATATCCTATTCGATTGGCGTAGGACTTGGAATCCTGATTTTTTTCCATCATTTTGCGAGAAAAAAGGATGGGGCGGAGCCGACGCCGCTGCAGGTGCAGATGCGCGTCTATGAGGAGGATGTTGATAAAACGATGATCGAGACTTCGCAGAGGATAGAAAAGGAGAAGATGGCGGCAGATGGGTGAAGTGATTTTGATACTGACCGGTTTTTCCGGCGGTTTTCTGGTGGCAGGCGGTGTGGCGTCCATCATGGTGGGCTTAAGAATCATTACCCGCTTTATCGGTATCACGCACACCGCGCGGCAGATCCTGTGGTATGAGGACGCGATCCTCTTAGGAGCGGTGGCCGGAAATATTGCCACAGTATTTGATTTTGAACTGGTGACAGGAGTCTGGCTGATGGCTGTGGCGGGGCTTTTTATCGGCATTTTTGTGGGCGGCTGGATCCTGACGCTGGCTGAGCTGGTCGATGTGTTTCCGGTATATGGACGCAGGCTTGGCATCCGGCATGGTGTGCGGGGCATCGTAATCGCGCTCGCAATCGGGAAGACGGTGGGGAGCTTTCTGTATTTTTTCCGGCACCTTGGGTGAAGGGAAAGAATTTGCTGATGACTATGAGGGTATAAAAATAACTGCGGCTGTGCCTGTAATATGGGAAACGCTTTGCGCTTCGCAGGTGCTTTTGCCGGGGAGACTTGTAACGGGAATGTCTGGCAGAATGTGATTTTCTGGAAAATAAGCTTGAAATGGAGGTATGGTTGTAGTAAAGTAGTGGCGAAACACAGCGGACCTGCTTTGAGGCGGCTTATGTGTATGAACCGCAGAACGGCACATGGGAAGCAGAAAGTAACTGTAAAGGCATTGAACAGTTACAGCAGAAATTGAATAAGAGGCATGATTGTGCCAGAATGAGGACGAGTCGGTTCGGAAGGAAAGATTAGAAAAACAGGGGGATAAGAACGTGATTTCTGAGAAAATGCGGCCGTATCTTGCGAACAATTCGGCGATTCGCATGATGTTTGAGGAAGGAAAAAAGATGGCGGAGCTCTATGGAGCGGACAAGGTCTATGATTTCAGCCTTGGCAATCCGAATGTGCCGGCTCCGCAGAAGGTGAATCAGGCGATTAAGGAGATTCTCGATGAGGAGGATCCTCTTTTTGTTCACGGCTATATGAGCAATGCGGGCTATCCGCAGGTGCGTGCGGCGATCGCGGAGAATCTGAATCAGCGGTTTGGGACAAACTTTACGGAAAGAAATCTGATCATGACGGTGGGAGCCGGGAGCGGCCTGAATGTCGCGTTGAAGACGGTGCTGGATCCGGGCGATGAGGTGCTCACGGTTGCTCCGTATTTTCTTGAGTACCGCGCGTATGTGACGAACTATGACGGCGTACTGGTGACGGTTGAGCCGGACGAGGAGACATTCCAGATCAGTGCGGAGGCGTTTGCCGCAAAGATATCCGCGAAGACGAAAGCAGTGATCATCAACAACCCGAACAATCCGACCGGTGTGGTCTATTCCGAGGATACAATCCGGGCTCTGGCTGCCGTTCTGGAGGAGAAACAGAGCGAGTATGGGCATGCGATTTATCTGATTTCCGATGAACCGTACAGGGAGCTGGTGTTTGACGGCGCAGCGATTCCTTTTGTCACAAAGTATTATAAAAATACCATGGTGGTATATTCATACAGCAAATCTCTCTCCCTGCCGGGCGAGCGTATCGGCTACTTGCTGATCCCGGATGAACTGGAGGAGAGTGAGATGACGATTGACGCAGCGACGATCGCAAACCGCATCAGCGGCTGTGTGAATGCGCCGTCCCTGATCCAGCTGGCTGTGGGGCGGTGTGTGGACTGTCAGGCGGATCTGGCCTTTTATGATAAGAACCGCAGGGCGCTTTACGAGGGTCTCACTGATATGGGCTTTACCTGCGTACGGCCGCAGGGGGCGTTTTATCTGTGGATGAAGGTGCCGGTGAAGCAGACAGAAGCAGGGACTGTAAAAAGTCCGGTTGAGGCGGAAACAGAGTTCGTGCAGGCTGCGAAAAAATATCACATCCTGATCGTGCCGGGCAGTTCCTTTGCGTGTCCGGGCTATGTGCGGATCGCGTACTGCGTGTCTTATGAGACGATCATGAACGCACTGCCGGAATTTAAAAAGCTGGCGGAGGAGTTTTCTCTGTAGGAGAATGATTGCTTTTTTTCATACGGTCTTCGCAGCGAGTGCGAAGACCTGCCTGAATGGAGATCATACATATGAAGATCATTATTGCAGGCCTTGGCAAGGTGGGTACGACGCTGGCCTCGGAGCTTTGCAATGAAGAAAATGACGTCACGGTTATTGACAAAAAGGAAGATCTCGTGGAGGATATTTCCGGTCAGTATGACCTGATGGGCGTGACGGGGAACGGTGCAAGCCGTTCCATTCAGATGGAAGCGGGGATTGACAGCGCCGACATGCTGATCGCGGTGACCGGCTCGGATGAGATCAATCTGCTCTGCTGCCTGATGGCAAAGGAGAGCGGGAAATGCCACTCGATTGCCCGGGTACGGAATCCGGAGTACCATTCGGAGATTGCGTTCATGCGCGAGAAATTCGGGATTTCTCTGATCATCAACCCGGATATGGTCGCGGCGCTGGAGATTGCGAGGAACTTAAAGTTTCCGTCCGCGATCGACGTCGATTCCTTTGTAAAGAACCGGGTAGACATTTTGAAATTCCGGATTAAGGAAGATTCCGTGCTGGACGGGCTCCGGATCGCGGACCTTTCCGGGAAAATAAAAGGCAACATACTGATCTGCGCCATCGAGCGCGGCGATAACCTGATCATTCCGGACGGCACCACGGTACTGCATGAGAAGGATCAGATCGCGATCGTTGCGGGGAACAACGACGCGAATCAGTTTTTCCGTCAGGTGGGTATCCTGGCCAATCAGGTAAAAAGCATCCTGATCGTCGGCGGCAGTCCGTTGGCTTACTATCTGGCAAAAATGCTGCTCGCGGCCGGGATGCGCGTTAAGATTATCGAAAAGGATTATGAGCGCTGTGAGACGCTCTCCGAGATGCTGCCGAAAGCGACGATTGTACACGGCGACGGCACGGATAAGGAACTGCTTTCCGAGGAAGGCATGGAGAGCTATGAGAGCTTTGCGGCGCTGACCAATATTGATGAGGAGAACATTCTGGTCTCTCTCTACGCGAAAAAGACCGGCGGTCAGAAGAAGATTATCACAAAGGTCAACCGGATTGCGTTTGATGAGGTAATCCGGGAACTGGATCTTGACACGATCATTCATCCGAAAGACATTACGGCCGAGCTGATCATCCGCTACGCACGCTCTATGAAAAATTCTTTTGGGAGCAACGTAGAGACTCTGCATAAAATCATTGACGGCAAAGCGGAAGCGCTTGAATTCATCATCCGCGGACAGTCCCGCGTGACAAATATGACGCTTCAGGAGCTGCCGATCCGCAAAGGAATCCTTGTGGCCTGTATTTATCGGGACGGCAGGATCATCATTCCCGGGGGCGCTGACCGGATGCAGGACGGCGACAGCGTGATCATCGTGACGCAGGAAAAAGGACTCAATGACATCGAGGACATCCTGGTACGCAGCCATGCGTGACGGTAAAAACGCATAAAACAGCAGACGGGCAGGAATGAGAGGACAGCATAACGATGAATTATAAACTGATTCGATATATTCTGGGATGGGTTTTGATCATGGAAGCGGGGCTGATGCTGCCGGCGCTTGTAGTGGCAGTAGTCTACCGCGAATGGGAAGGCCTGGGGCTGCTTTCTACGATGGGGTTCTGCCTGGCGGCAGGGCTGGCTCTGACGCTGAAAGCGCCCAAATCCAAGACCATGCACGCACGGGAAGGCTTTGTGACTGTGTCTTTCTGCTGGATAGCCTTAAGCGCGTTCGGAGCGCTTCCCTTTGTAATCACAAGGGCAATCCCCAACTATATTGATGCTCTTTTTGAGACGGTATCCGGCTTTACAACGACCGGTTCTACGATATTGACCGATGTGGAATCCATGGCACACTGCCTGCAGTTCTGGCGCAGCTTTACGCACTGGATCGGCGGCATGGGGGTGCTGGTGTTCATGATGTCCATCCTTCCGCTTGCCGGGGGCAGCAGCATGTATATGATGAAGGCGGAGAGCACCGGCCCTTCTGTCGGCAAGCTTGTCCCCAAGGTAAAGGGAACGGCCGGGCTTTTGTATCGCATGTACATAGCTTTAAGTCTGCTCATACTGGTGCTTCTTCTGCTCGGCGACATGCCGCTGTTTGATTCCCTGATCACCGTATTTGGTACGGCCGGCACCGGCGGATTCGGAATCAAAAACGACAGTATGGCGAGCTACAGTGCGTACCTGCAGATCGTGACGACGATTTTCATGATCATGTTCGGCTTTAATTTCAGCTTTTATTATCTGGTCTGGAAACGCAAATTCAAAACCGCGTTCCGGATGACGGAGGTCAGGGCGTACCTGCTGATCATCCTGGTTTCGATTGTTTTGATTTCCATAAATATCTACGGGATGTTTGACGGTGTGCTTGAAACGGTTCGCCATGCGGCGTTTCAGGTGGGGACGATCATCACGACGACCGGATTCGCGACGACGGATTTCAACCAGTGGCCCGCCTTTTCAAAGACGATACTGGTGATGTTGATGTGCATCGGCGCCTGCGCGGGGAGCACGGGCGGCGGTATTAAAGTGCAGCGTATCCTCATTCTGGTGCGCTCCATCCGCAATGAGCTGGACGTGATCACGCACCCGCATCATGTCCGCAGGCAGAAGATGGACGGGCATGTGATCGAGCAGTCGGTCATCCGTTCCGTGAACATTTTTCTGGCGGCGTATGCTGCGGTGTTTGCGCTGTCGCTGCTGATCATCTCAATTGACAACTTTGATTTTACAACGAATTTTACTGCGATCGCGGCTACTCTGAACAACATTGGTCCCGGCCTTGAGGTGGTCGGCCCCAGCGGGAATTACAGCGGGTTTTCATACCTGTCGAAGCTGGTCATGACCTTTGACATGCTGGCAGGTCGTCTGGAGCTGTTCCCGCTGCTGATTCTCTTCTCGAGAAGTACGTGGAGAAAATAAAGCGGACAGGAAACAAAGCCAATAAAAACTTTTTCATCTGTTTTAAGATTTATCGCTCCGGGAAGGCTCTTCTTCTGCTGCATCGCTATCGTCCGGAGTCTCAGGCAGCAGCAGCTGCACCAGCTCGATTTTGTTTTCCTCCATCTTCAGGACACGGATCTGTGTGCCGTCCTCCATCGCGACTGCATCCTGTTCCTCCGGCAGATCGTCCAGAAGCTCGATGACCAGACCGCCGATGGAATCGCAGGCCTCGGACTCCAGTGCCAGACCGAGTGCGTCGTTGATGTCGTCGAGACGCACAGACCCCTCGATCTGGTATTCCCGATTTGAAATCTGACGGATCAGATTCGCTTCATCCGCATCATATTCATCCCGGATATCCCCGACAATCTCTTCCAGCAGATCCTCGAGTGAGACGATGCCGACGGTGTCGCCGTACTCGTCCAGCACGACCGAGAGACTGGCGGAATCCTCCCGCATGGACTCCAGCAGGTCGGAGGTCTTTTTGAATTCATAAGTAAAATGAGGCTTGTACATGGCTTCCTCGATATCGAAGCCTTCCTGGCTGTCGTAGCAGAAAAACTTTTTGATATTCAGAATGCCGACCACATGGGCAGGATCCTCGTGGTAAACCGGAAGCCGCGAATATTTTTCCTGTCGGAACGTTTCCTTAATCTCATCGTAGGAGTCCTCATCGCTGATCATGACGACTTCCGAACGCGGCACCATCACATCCTTGACCAGTGAGTCGCCGAAATCCACCACGTTATAGATCATCTCGCGCTCTTCTTTTTCAATCACGCCTTCCTGATGGCTGACGTCAACAAAGGTGCGCAGCTCCTGCTCCGTCACGGTATTCATCGAACCGTCCAGACTGATGTGGAACGGCTTCAGGAGAAGCTTACAGATGGAATTGATGATAAAAATCACCGGCCGCAGGATTTTCATCAGAACACTGATGACCGGACAGTAGGCGAGCGCCAGCTTCTCCGGGTAAGTGGCAGCGATGGTTTTCGGTGTGACCTCCCCGAATATCAGGATCAGGATTGTGATAATAGCGGTGGACACACTGATCGAGCCGTCACCGGCCAGTTTGATCGCCAGCGAGGCTGCCAGAGCGGAAAGGAAGTTGTTTACCAGATTGTTCCCGATCAGAAGGGTGCTTAAAAGCCTGGAACGGTTTTCCACCGTCTTGATAGCCAGAACAGCGCGTTTGTCTCCCTCCTCAGCGAGTGCCTGCAGACGAATCCGATTCGCCGTAGTCAGCGCAGTCTCCGCCGAAGAAAAGAACGCGGAAAGAAGTAATAAAATCAAAAGAATTAATAACAGTAGGCCAGTGGCGTCATCCGATGCCAAGAGATCATCTCCTTTTTAATAATAAATTTCGTAACTGTGAAGGTACTGAACAGTTACTAAATTTTTATGGCGTGGTATTCCTTTTTAGAGTGGATAATACAACAGAACAGGGAAAAAAGCAACGTAAAGTTCAGGTAAAAAGGGAATAATTCCGGAAAACTTAAAAATTACGGTTTTCGGCTTCCATGTGAAAAGGAATGAGACTGATGCCAAGGAACCTTGACAACTTCGGGTGAAAGAGTTAAGATGCCGATGGAAATGGCAATATTCTGGAGGCGAAAACGAATATGGAAGACAATTATCCTCTGATCGAGGAGACCATCGGACATCTGCGTTTTTTCGGACATTTCCTGCATTATCAGATGGGAAATAAGTTCGGAAGACGGAGAATTCTGAAGATCATGCTGGAGCATAAAGAAGCAGCACGCGTGGAAGAGCCTGCCCGTGCCGGTATGTGTGACGCATCAGAAAACTGCGGCACAGCTTCTTCAGAAGGAATTCTGCAGAGGGAGCTGCAGGACATTCTTCACATCCAGTCCGGATCTTTAAGTGAGATCATTATTAAAATAGAAGCAGAAGGCCTGATCGAGAAGACACGCAGCGAAAAGGATGGTCGGCAGATTGTATTGCGTCTGACGCCGGAGGGCGAGCGGCTGGCGCGTACCTATAAGGCGGAGCACGAAGAAAAACTGCGGCATCTGACGTCCTGCCTGTCAGATGAAGAGATGAAGGATCTGAATAAAACGCTTTCGCGCCTGGAAGAGCATTGGAAAGAACTGGGCGATACAGCGTTTAAAAATGGCGGTACAGCTGAGAACGATGAAGACTGTTGATGAAGATTGCCGGCTGTTCAGACTTTTTTCATTTGACATCATGGCACAGCGTGTTAAAATACAGTGAATTGACGCATTATTATAAGGAGAAAAGTATGCCAGAGAAATCATCAGCTTCCCGGATATTTCTGGTCGGTATTGACGTAGGATCTACGACGACAAAGATTGTCGTGGTGGACGAGGATACAAAACAGATTATTTATTCGGATTACAAAAGACATAATGCAGCGCAGGTACACAGTGTGTGCCTTGCGCTCGACTTATTTTTGGAGAACCGTACCGGTATCCTGGAAAAAATATCGGAATGCAGCTCCGGGAAAAGTGAACTCACGAAAGGCGATTCTGCAAAGTCACCCGCGGATGTGCGGCTTCGTGTGGCGCTGACCGGTTCCGGCGGCGGAGAGATCGCGAAGCTGCTGGGCGTCCCTTACATACAGGAGGTCGTGGCGAATTCCATTGCGCTGCGGTCGTATTATGAGAACGTAGGGACTGCCATCGAGCTTGGCGGACAGGACGCGAAAATGATCTTTTTCCATCGGGATGCGGACGGGGCGCTGAATGTGAGCGATATGCGCATGAATGGAAGCTGTGCAGGAGGTACAGGTGCGTTTATTGATGAGATCGCCACTGTATTGAAGACTCCGGTGGAGGAGTTTAACGTGCTGGCAGAGCAGGGCACCTGTGTTTATGACATTTCAGGGCGCTGCGGAGTGTACGCAAAGACGGACATCCAGCCGCTCCTGAATCAGGGCGTAGTGCGGCAGGATCTGGCACTTTCTGCGTTTCACGCGATCGCGAAGCAGACCATCGGCGGCCTGGCACAGGGGCTGGATATCGAGAAGCCGGTGGTGTTCGAGGGCGGCCCGCTGACGTTTAATCCGAGGCTGATCCGGGTATTTGCTGAACGACTGGGGCTTTCAGAAGAGGAGACGCTGATTCCGGAGCGGCCGGAGATCATGATCGCTTACGGTGCGGCGCTTTCTCTGGAGACGATGTTTGCGGCCCGCACGGCCACGTATACCGTGCAGGATCTGTTAGAAAAACTGGAACCGGGACCGGCATGCACGGCAGAGACTGCCAGTGCCGGTTCGTGTGCCGCATCTGCTGTATCAGCGGCAGTTTCCGGTCAGGAATCTGCCTCCGGTTCTTTCCACACAAAGTATGACCCTTCAAAGCCCTATTTTTCTTCAGAAGAAGAGAAAGAGCGTTTCCTGAAGCGTCATACGCTGGAAGAATGCACGCCGTATCAGCCGCAGGCAGGCGAGACGGTGCGCGCGTATCTCGGCATTGATTCCGGCAGTACGACGACCAAATTTGTCCTCATGGATGAAGAGGAAAATATACTGGATACTTTTTACTCTCCAAACGAAGGCGAGCCTCTGATGGTGGCGAAAAAGGCGGTGCTGGAGATCCGCGACCGCTATCGTCAGGCAGGGGCTGAGCTGGAGATCATTGCAGCCGGCTCGACCGGTTATGGAGAGATGCTGTTTTCGAAGGCGTGGAGCACGGAGTGCCATATGGTGGAGACTGTCGCGCACGCGAGGGCAGCTGCGAAGTATGTGGATAATGCGACTTTTATCCTGGATATCGGCGGGCAGGATATGAAAGCCATCTGGGTCGACCACGGCATTGTGACGAACATTGTCGTGAACGAGGCCTGCTCATCGGGCTGCGGCTCATTCCTGGAGAACTTTGCGTCCTCTTTGCATATTCCGGTAAAGGAGATTGCGCGTACAGCGTTTGAATCGAAAAATCCGGCCGTGCTCGGCAGCCGCTGCACGGTATTCATGAACAGCAGCATTGTTACAGAGCAGAGAAACGGCAAGCAGTCCGGCGATATCATGGCGGGGCTTTGCCGGTCTATCATAGAAAATGTATTCACAAAGGTCATCCGCATTTCCAATCTGGATTCGCTCGGCGACACGATCGTCGTGCAGGGAGGCACCTTCCAGAATGATGCGGTGCTCTGTGCACTGGAGCAGTACACGGGCCGTGAAGTGACCCGCGCGCCTTACCCGGGGCTGATGGGCGCTATCGGCGCTGCACTGCTGACGAAGGAGCATTGTGAGGAGGAAGCGGCGGAAAATCTGGTTCGCCACACATTTATCGGCTTGGATGCGATTGAGAATTTCTCCTACACGCAGGAGGCGAACTCGCCCTGTCCGTTCTGCACGAACCACTGCAAACGCACGATCGTCCGTTTCTCCAATGGGAATTCGTGGATTACGAACAACCGCTGCGAACGCGGCGAGATCCTGGGCGACCCGAAGGACGCGGCCGTGCGGGAGCAGTTAAAAGAAACAAAAGCGAAAAAGGACCGCGTGCCGAACCTGTTCCGGCTGCGCGAGGAGCTTTTGTTCCGCGAGTATCCGTATCCGGATCTGTATACGGCCGATATGCCTGCATCAGCCGAAACGGGAAGCAGCATACGCGATATACACGACCGCGGTATCACCATCGGCATCCCACGTGTTCTTTCGTTTTGGGAGACGATGCCGTTCTGGACGACCTTCTGGAAGTCTCTTGGCTTCCGTGTGCGGATTTCTGATAAGAGTACGAGAAAGATATACGAGAGCGGCCTTTCGGCGGTGACGTCAGATACGGTCTGCTTCCCGGCGAAGCTGGTGCACGGGCATATCCGGAATCTGATTGGCGAGGATGCGGCTGGCAGCACCGGTGCGGTGCAGGGAGACGATGCGAAAAGGCATCCGCGCTGCGATCGGATTTTTATGCCGTCAATTACGACGGTTCACTCCGAGAACACGGAAAAGACGAGTGAATCCATGTGCGCGGTGGTGAAGGGTTATCCGATTGTCATCCGCAACTCTGACAATCCGGAAAAACGCTGGGGCATTCCCTTTGACGCACCGCTGTTCCACTGGCACAAGACAACAGACCGCAACCGTCAGCTCACAGAATATATGGAAAAAACCTTCGGCATCGCGGCTGAAGTGATTATGCAGGCCATCGAGGCGGGCGACGCGGCGCAGGAGACGTTTTCTTCTGAACTGAAAAAGGCCGGGCAGGCGGTTATTGATGAAGTGAAAAAAGAGGGCAGGTACGCGGTGGTGCTCGCATCGCGGCCGTATCAGAATGACGCGCTGGTGAACCACGACCTGCCGGAGATGTTTACAAGCCTGGGCATCCCGGTGCTGACCGCGGATTCCGTGCCGGGCATAGAGAATGTGGATCTGACCCGGAGCCGTCTGGATATTGTCAACAATTATCACGCGAGGATGCTTTCCAGTGCCCTGATCGCGGCGGAGAGCCCGTATCTGGAGTATGTGCAGATCGTCAGCTTTGGCTGCGGGCACGATGCCTACCTCTCGGATGAGATCATCCGCCTGATGAAAGAGACCTCCGGCAAGATTCCTCTCGTCCTGAAAGTGGATGAGAGCGACGTGCAGGGACCGCTGCGCATCCGTGTCCGCTCCTTTGTGGAGACAGTAGAAAAACGGCGCAAAAAGAGCAGCACCATGCAGATCCATGAGCTTCCGGATCCCTACCCGGTGAAGTTTACGAAAGCGGACCGGAAAGAAAAAATCCTGCTGGTGCCGAACACCTCACACGCGTTTGCCCGTCTGATGGCGGCGGCGATGAGCAGCCAGCATAAGATGAGAGCCGCGGCGCTGGATATTGGCCGTGAGGAAGCCATTCGTCTTGGCAAACAGTATGTACATAATGATATCTGCTTCCCGGCGCAGATCGTGATCGGGGAAGCGCTTGCCGCGCTGAAAAGCGGCAAGTATGACGACAAAGAGGTGGTCATCGCGATGGCAAAATACGTCGGCGACTGCCGCCTGACGCATTACAGCGCACTGCTTCGAAAGGCGCTGGACGATGCGGGATACTCCCATGTGCCGATCGTGACGAACGACGATGTGGATTCCCATGATCTGCATCCGGGCTACAAGCTGAGTATTTCCGCCTCGGTAAAGATCGCGTTCTGCCTGCCGATGATCGATGAACTGGAGGAGCTGCTGCGCAAAATCCGGCCTTATGAGAAAGAGCCGGGCAGTGCGGACCACGCGTTCGAGGCGGCGATAGACGAACTGATTTTCGGCCTGGAAAAGCACGGGTTAAGAGGCGCCAGACATGGGTTCAGAAAAGGCATCGAACTGATGAAGAATGTGGATTATGACCGCTCGCGCCCGAAACCGCGTGTGCTGATCGTTGGAGAATACCTGCTGAACTTCCATCCGGGCGCGAACCATGACATCGAGGATTATCTGGAAAAGAACGGCTTTGAGATCATCGAAGCGAAGATGTCGGATGTCATCCAGAAGACATACTTCTATCAGGATTCGCAGAATAAGGAGTATCATCTGGACCGAAAAGCGACGGAAAAAGCCTGGCCGACAGTGGTAAATGAAGTTTTTGACTTTGCTCACAGTGTATCCGACTCAATCGCAAAGGAGCATCCGCTTTATGAGCGCCCGGCGCGCCTGCCGGAGCTGGTGAAGGACAGCGATCCGATCATCCACCATACCTTTGACGCGGGGGAGGGCGTACTGATCCCGGGTGAGATCCTGCATCACGCGAAGAAAGGCTGCCGTGCCTTTGTCATCCTGCAGCCGTTCGGCTGCCTGCCGAACCATGTGGTAGGCCGCGGTATCGCCAAAAAGCTCAAGGAGCTTTATCCGGACGCGCAGATCCTGCCGCTCGACTATGACCCGGATGTGAGTTTTGCAAACATCGAGAACCGCCTGCAGATGCTGATCATGAATTCAAGGGGCGACAGCCACTCGATGAAGCCCGCTGCTGCTGCGAAAGAAAAGACACAGGGGCAGCACAGCAGCCGGCTGGTGACGGCGCATTGAATTCGATGCATGGTTTGTCAGCAGAGGTCAGAGACTTTATGCTGCTGCGCCGCCTGTGCTGCTACTGATTCAGATGCTGCAGAGAATTGACATTTCTGCTGCGGTCATGTATAGTGGTAGCAGTTATGAATCATAGAAAATCGGTAGCTGTGAAGTGACCGAACAGTTACGGCAATCGTGGGATACCAGATTCCATACGGAGGAAAAAAATATGGATTATGAAATTTTTGTAGACATGTCTCTGGATATTGACGTGAAGATAGCAGAGCGGTATGGGATTCGGTTTGTCCCGATGGAATATATGCTTGGTGGGGAGACGTTCCGGGCGACGGGGCCGGAGAGCGATGAGCGGATGCACAACTTTTATGAGAGCATGCGTCAGAATATTCCGACTAAGACCAGCCAGATCACCCCGTACCAGTACGAGGAGACCTTTGGCCCAGCCGTCAAAGAGGGAAAAGCAATCCTGTATATCGCGCTTTCCAGCGGACTTTCCAAAACCTACGAGTCGGCTCTGCTGGCAGTGGATAACATGAAAGACGAATATGAAAACGTGCAGATCGAGGTGATCGACAGCCTGTCCGCGACCGGCGGTATGGGCATGCTGGCCGAGTCAGCTGCGAAGAACCGCGAAGCCGGAATGACCCTCGAAGAGAACGCGAAATGGCTCCGCGACAACCTCACTTATCTGAATCACTGGTTCATGGTGGAAGATCTGGTCTATCTGCGGCGCGGCGGGCGCATTTCCGCGGCGACGGCGATCGTCGGTTCGGCGCTGAATATCAAGCCGCTTCTGACGATTGATGCGGAAGGCAAGCTGGTGTCCGTGGCGAACAAGCGCGGCAGCAGGCAGGCGATGCGTGCGCTGGCGGAGTATTACAGGACACGGTATGATGCCAGATTTGGCAATGCTGTCTATATCTGCTGTGCTGACTGCAGGGATTCTGCCGCCGAGCTGAAAAATATGGTGCTGAATATCAATCCGGACGCAGATGTGAGGATTACGATGCTCTGTCCGGTCATCGGTGCGCACACCGGCCCGGGGATGCTGTCCATGATCTTCTATGGAGCGGCGACCGAGTGATCGAAGCATTTTTTAAACAGACAAATTGACTAAGAAAGCTATGTGGAACGATGTACTCCCATAGCTTTTTTGATGCGCAGAGCCGGGCAAGGTGTATTGCGGCTAAAGCCGCACCCGGCTCGCGCAGGCGAGCAGGAGTCGAAAAGACCGCCTCCTGCTCGATCGCAGGTGCGGAGACTCAGCGTCAGCTGGAAAACTTCCATATGCGCCTCTGCGCATATAAAAAGAGGAGCTCGATTTCACATCGAACTCCTCAATGTAACTGCGCGCAAGGGGGTTGTGCACAGGTGTTACCGTCTTACTCTACATCGTTCAGCGCTGCCAGGTTTTCTTCACCGGTGCGGACCTTAACTACCCTGTCTACATTGTAGACAAAGATCTTGCCGTCGCCGATGTGGCCGGTGTAAAGCGCTTTCTTCGCTGTCTCGATCACGGTATCTACCGGCAGGTTGCCGACGATGATCTCGACCTTTACCTTCGGAAGCAGCGTCGCGTCAAGCTCGACTCCACGGTAGCGCTCGCCTGCACCCTTCTGGATGCCGCAGCCCATGACCTGCGTTACCGTCATGCCGGTCACGCCGATGTCATTCATGGCCTTTCTCAGCACGTCATAGCGAGACAGTCTCGCAATGATCGATACCTTGTAGATACCGGTTTCGGATACCGGAGCTTTGACCACCTTGACAGCTGCATCCTTCTGCGCCTCCGAAGCAGAGACATAATCGTCGCTGCCAAGCTGTGTGTTGGCGTTGACAGACATAGAGGTATTGGAAACATCCATGATGGAGAAGCCTGCGTATGCGCTCGGCAGACCATGCTCGGTTGCGTCCAGACCAAGGATTTCTTCTTCCTCCGATACACGGAGACCGAAGATAGCCTTGATGACAGTAAAGGTAATCGTGATCATCACTGCAGTCCATGCGGCTACCGCAATGAAACCAATCAGCTGTTTTCCGAGAAGTTCAAAGCCGCCGCCGTAAAAGAGGCCGACCAGTGTGTCATTGCCCGGAGCGGAAGTGGTGGCGAACAGACCGACCGCGATCGTACCCCAGATACCGTTGCACATATGTACCGCAACCGCGCCGACCGGGTCGTCGATGCGAAGCTTATTGTCCAGAAGCCAGACGCCGAATACTACCAGCAGACCGGCCACCGCGCCGATGACCAGAGCGCCGAAGCAGTCCGTTACATCGCAGGGAGCAGTGATTGCTACCAGACCGGCCAGAGAGGCGTTCAGGCACATGGAAACATCCGGCTTGCCATACTTGATCCAGGTAAAGATCATACATACAACAGTCGCTGTCGCGGGCGCTACAGTCGTAGTAAGGAATACAGAACCGAGCTGCTCTACCGTAGTACATGCCGCGCCGTTGAATCCGTACCAGCCGAGCCAGAGGATAAAGCAGCCGAGGCAGCCGAGCGGAAGGTTGTGGCCCGGGAATGCGTTTACCTTTGTGATATTTCCGGATTTATCCTTCTCAAATTTTCCGATACGCGGTCCAAGAATTTTTGCGCCGATCAGAGCGGAGATACCGCCGACCATGTGGATCGCGCAGGAACCGGCGAAATCATGGAAGCCCATCTGGGAAAGCCAGCCGCCGCCCCAGATCCAGTGCGCTTCGATCGGATAGATCAGAGCGGAGATTACCGCCGAATAAATGCAATAGGACAAGAACTTGGTACGCTCCGCCATGGCGCCGGAAACAATCGTGGCGGTCGTTGCGCAGAATACCAGGTTGAATACGAAGTTGGACCAGTCGAAGTCCGCATAGCTTGTGAAAATATCGAACCCCGGCTTTCCGATGAATCCCGCAAGGTCTTCGCCGAGCAGCAGCCCGAAACCGATCAGGATGAACATGATGGTACCGATACAGAAATCCATCAGGTTCTTCATCAGGATATTACCGGTATTCTTGGCCCGTGTAAATCCTGCCTCTACCATTGCGAAGCCTGCCTGCATCCAGAATACAAGCGCGGCGCCGATCAGAAACCAGACACCAAATACTTCACCGTTGATGGCGCTCAAAATTTCTTCTGTCATAATAGTTCCTCCTCTTTTTAAAATTCCGTTGCGCGGACATTTCAGGGAATTTTTTCCTGCTGTTGGTCACAGATACGTTCTGAACGGCAGCCTTGCAGTGCCAGCTGCAGGAAGCCATCCGTTTCTTTTCATTATGAAAGAAACCGCAGGAGTGTGAAATACAACAGCTCTCCTTAAGATATGTCTGCACAACAGAAAAGGCGCCGGAGAAAAATCTCCAACGCCTTTGTTGTTGCACCCATTATAAGAGCGCGGGGGCAAAATTGTCAATTCAAGATATTTCCAAAGAAAAAATGAAAATTCTAAAAATTTTGTTAAAAACGGAGAAATCAAGAAAATATTCAGCAGTACAGGAATCAGCGGAACAGATTCCTATTTTATGAAATTTGTTCT